>CAZPBV010000194.1:0-2097 GCA_964584675.1 uncultured Bdellovibrionales bacterium | reverse complement strand
ATAACCGGTTAGATTTTGACAGCCGCCGCCGCCCAAGGCCGACAGCGCGGCCCCGTGAACCATTCCGTCTTGCGCGTGAATACCAGTGGCACTGAAAGGAAGAAAAAAGGCGACTAGAAGAGCATAAATGCGTATTAACATGGCGGTCTCCAAAAATCCGCCCTCTCCATCAATTGAATGACCTGTCCCCCCGTCTATCACCTATCCGCGTCATTGGGTGGCATGCTTCATCGCGAGCACTCAATCTGTCATAACAACTTGATATTTCCATATATTTTCTTGAATGGCCGGATAACTGGCGTAGGGAGGTAATAGAACACGCCCAATCTAGGCAATTTGGATCTTGGCTTGCCAACCACAAATGCTCTATTACTAGGGGCATGAAAAAAGAAGATCGCCCTGAAAGCGCCCAGCTAGAGTTCCTTTTCATTGCCACTATTCCGATACTACTCTCGGGTGCTCTCATCATGGGGCTCTGCTCGGGAGCTCTTGGCTTAATGTGGCTCCTTGGTGTCTTTATTGTGCTCGCTGTTTGGACGGCTGTTTCTCCTGCGAAGTGATGTCAGTTCTCACGCGAAGTAATATCGCATAAGTACATGTGGAAGAGCCCCCGCCTCAAGGGTTGAACTTGAAGGCAGCGCATCTTATTTCGTTAGACATAAGTCTCACAAAGTAGTTCCTCCTGTTGGAATGCGTGAAAACTCCCGTCTCTGCACCACCGGACAAATCGGAGAGGAGTCTCCTTCGACTGATTTCACCGTAAAGTTGCTCCTCGTTGACACCGACGGGCAAAGGATCTATACTTGCATTGTGGCGCAAATATACAAGCATCTTCCAACATCTCCCCGCCAAGCAGGAAAAAGGGCGGGCCCCCTCGATACGGCTCTTGATGCTCGTTTTTTTAAGGCCTTGGCCGATCCAACACGGCTTCGACTTCTATCTTGCCTGGCAAAGTGCGCCCGGAGCTGCTCCGTGACCGAAATATCTCAGTGCTGCGATACAGACTTTTCTGTCGTTTCAAGACACCTTGCTGCCCTTGCCCGTGCCGAAATTTTGGAGACTTCAAAGCAGGGCCGAACGGTCTATTACCGAGTTTGCTATAGCGCCGTCAGCGAAAAATTGAGGGAGATTGCGGGAGCTTTTGATGATTGCTGTTCTCCGGCTGGAAGTAATTGTTGCAAGCGCTAAAGCATCGTGAACGAAACGAGCCGGTGCAAGAGAAGGTCAGCCAATATTTTTATGAGTCGCTGAGAATAATAACCAACAAAAAAGGAGCACAAGAAATGAGCAATGATACAAAATGCGCGGATATGGCTGAAGAGACCTCATGCTGCTCCACTAATGGGGTGGAAGCGTTCGATATCCACGACACGGTTCGGGCGGGTTACGCAGAGATCGCAAAGAAAGGCGTGTTTACGACGATTTCAGATGCCTCTTGTTGCTCAGGCACAGGAGGCTGCTGTGGACCTGCCACCTTCGACGTCGATGCACTTGCGGCAAGCATCGGCTACTCCAAAACCGATCTCGCCGCCATCCCGCATTCGGCAAACTTGGGTCTTTCGTGCGGCAATCCGACGGCAATTGGTTCATTGAAACCGGGAGAGACAGTGCTTGATCTCGGTAGTGGCGCCGGCTTTGACGCTTTTATTGCAGCACCGCTCGTTGGCCCCGGCGGTAGAGTCATCGGAGTGGATATGACTCCTGACATGATTTCCAAGGCCAGAAGGAACTTGCAAATATTTTCTAAAAAAACCGGGTTCTCGCATATCGAGTTTCGCCTTGGGGAAATTGAGCATCTTCCGGTTGCCGATGCGAGCGTGGACGTTGTGATTTCCAACTGCGTAATAAATCTATCTCCCAATAAGCAACAAGTATGGAGGGAAATCGCGCGTGTCCTCAAACCGGGTGGACGTGTGGCAATTTCCGACTTGGCGCTTCTCCAGCCGCTGCCGTCGCCGGTTGTCTCGATGGTCGAAGCGCTCATTGGATGCGTTGCCGGTGCGGCTCTCATCTCGGAACTTGAAGACATGATTCGAGAAGCGGGCTTGGTGCATGCTCGTCTTACTCAGAAATCAGACTACATTCAGGCAATGAGCA
>CAZPBV010000193.1:0-6918 GCA_964584675.1 uncultured Bdellovibrionales bacterium | reverse complement strand
CAATAGGTAGATGTTGGAGAGAAATGCAGAATACGCTGCCCTGGTGACACGAGAATGCACTAAGGTGGCTATTTCTTGGCACCAGACCCGCGGAATTGCTAGGGAATTGCGTCAAAACCCTTTGACGCAATTCCCGTGACTGAAAAACCGCCAGGGATGGCGGTTTTGAAGCAGTTCCCTAGTTATTATTAGCAGTTACCTTTTATCTGCGGGTGTGAAAAAAGGGGCTGCTTCATGCGTGGTGGGTGATACACTGGGCTCACATCAGCCTTTTGCAGTGCTCATTTCTGGCGAGAAGTTGCTGTAGACCTCACCAATGGGCTATATCCTATGACCTTATGATTAGACACGACTGGACTGTCGCGGAAGCACGGGCCGTATATGAAGAGCCGTTTCCAAACCTTATATATCGGGCTCAAACCGTGCATCGTAAGTATTTTTCGCCTACCACGGTGCAGCGTTCGACATTGCTGTCAGTTAAGACAGGCGGCTGTTCGGAGGACTGTGCCTATTGCCCTCAATCCTCCCGTTATGAGACGGGGGTAGAGCGTCACGCCGTGCTTCCCAAGGAAGAGGTTTTGGCAAAAGCTCGTGAAGCGAGGGACCAGGGTTCTACGCGCTTTTGCATGGGCGCGGCGTGGCGGCAGGTTAAAGATAATGAAGATTTTGAAAAAATTCTTGAGCTGGTACGTGGCGTTGCCGGGCTCGGTTTGGAAGTTTGTTGTACCTTGGGCATGTTGACGGAGGAGCAGGCCCGTAAGCTTCATGAGGCAGGCTGCTACGCCTACAACCATAATCTCGACACGTCTCCTGAGTTCTATGGAAATATCATCTCAACCCGTACCTATGACGAACGTTTGAAAACTCTTGATAACGTCAGAAAATCCGGCATGACAGTTTGTTGTGGCGGCATAGTAGGCATGGGAGAATCAATAAACGATCGGTTGGGTCTGCTGGCTCAGTTATCCCACCAAAAACCCCACCCTGAAAGTGTGCCCATCAACATGCTGGTTCGAGTCAAGGGTACTCCACTTTCCGATAAATCAAGGGTGAATCCGATCGACTTTGCTCGCATGGTTGCAACGGCCCGTATCATGATGCCCCGATCCATGGTTCGACTTTCGGCAGGCCGGACTGAGATGAGCGAAGAACTTCAAGCCCTCTGTTTTATTGCGGGCGCCAATTCAATTTTCGCCGGTGAAAAACTTTTGACCACCGCCAATCCCGGTGAAGTGCACGATCAAGAGCTTATGGAGCACCTGGGGATGCAGTTTCTTGTACAGCAGGAACATACGGCTGCAAGCTGCTCGTCGCATTAGGATAGTATCTTGTTATTATAGCCAATAATAATTTGCTAATGTGGAATTTTGGCGTCTGGCGCAAGGCTCCCTCAAACCTTGCGCCAAAATCTTGGGGAAGTTACGCCAGATAGTGTTCAACTACCAAGAGAACTGTCCCGAAGAAAGCCATGAGGCTAGTGACGGCGTGAACCTCCTTGAATTTACCCACACATAGGTGAAGCACGGTGTGGGCGATAAACCCGTAGATCAGCCCGTGGCCGATTGACCCGGATGTCACGATGAACACAACGGTGAGGAAGGCGGGCGCCCACTCTTCAAGAGCATCGAACTTGAGACGAGCAATGCTCTCGAACATCAGAGTCCCGACGAATAGGAGGACTGACACAGTGGCAGCAGGCGCGACAATCTGGATCAACGGCCCAAGAAACAGAAAGGGCACGAAGCATATTGCGATAGTCACTGCGGTCAGCCACGTTCGCCCTCCGACTTTGAGTCCCGCAAGGTTCTCAAAGAAGACAATCGCCGGCGAGCAGCCAGCCAGCGCGGCAAAGAGCGTTGCCAAGGCATTGATTACCAATGCCCAATACAGGTTCTTGAGCATTCCCGTGCGCCGGTCGGTCAACTCTTGGCCGAAGTCGAATCCAGTGAGAAAAGCGGAGCAGTCGAGAAGGGTGGTGAATACGATTGCCAGCATTGCCGGCAAGTACTGCACCCTCCGCGCGCCAACTAAATCCAGCTGCAGAAACATGGAGAAGTCCGGCCAACTCATGAAAGTCTTTGGAAGACTTCCGTAGCCAAGGAGATTCGCCGCGAGAGTCACCGCGGCCATGCCCGCCAAAACAGATAGCGGCGATCCTCGTCGTTGCAGGACTAGCATGACCGCGAGGCCGAGCAGTGCCAGCAAAAACGAAAGCCCTTTCATGTCGCTCTGTTTCATGCTCGTGTAGTCAAGCATGGTGAAGCCAGAGTTGCTGAGGGCTACGTGTGCCAGATAAAAACCAATCCCCACTATTGCTCCCACCCGAATTGCGGGTGGAAGGGCCACAAGTATCCATCGCTGAAGCGGGGAAGAGGTGATTATCACCAACATAACTCCCGCCCAGAAGCACACACCGAGGGCCTGGTGGACCGGAATCTTCTCTGCCACAATAATTGTCATGGCAAAGAAGGAGTTCAGCCCCATGCCTGGCGCCACTCCGAACGGTAGCCGTGCCACAGCCATCAGAAGTGTTGAAATAACAGCCACTACAATGGTGGCGGTCAGGGCGCCGGAATAGGGTATTCCAGTGCCCTCTGATGACAGAATTGCCGGATTTACCACAATGATGTAACTCATTGCGGCAAACGAAGTGAGTCCGGCGACGATTTCTCGTCGCCGCCCTAAAGTGTTGGCGATTTGAGATGCCATGGTTTTTGACCTTTCTTCCCGCGGAGCGGGAGAGGATAGTGAACTGAGAAAATGAGTCCCAAACCTTTGGGAGCCTTCTACCAAACAAAAGACACGCGGCCTAAAGGCAGCGGATATGAAAAAGAACCGATCCTTTCTGTGTATGATAAGGATAGCAAGGGGGCTAATCAAACATCTCCTGGCAAAAAAAAGGCACCCGGGCTTTCGCCCGGATGCCTCCTCTTGCTAAACGAATTGTCTGATTCGCCTAGTCTTGAACGTTCACGTCATTGAAGAACGTGGACAGAATCGAGCGGAGGATGAACGATCCAACCGCCACTACCAAACAGCCAAGAGCCGCACGGTACTGTCCGAATGCAGAACTAAGAATTGCTCCCAGTCCCGCCGCCACCATCACGAGAGCGCCGAAGGTACCCTCGAGATATGTTAGGATGGCGTTAACGGATTGTGCCAAGCGGTCGTCATTGTAGGTAATGGAGAGACCATCACCGAATTGCGCTGCTGCGCTTGTGGCAAGCCCGGTAGCCAGCAAGGTGACTCCGAACAAGAAAAGCGCTGTCTGCACCTGAGCACGGGAAGGAGAGCTCATGGCTGCTCCCACCTTTTGGCCCACTTTCGTGTACATTTTTCTTATAGAACCATATATTGACTTCATGTTACTAAGACTCCTCAAGAATTACATCTAACTCTTTGATCTATTTGTTTTTTCCGACGTAAGACCATTGCTAATCTACGCCCCAGTTTTCTATTAGAAGTTATGACACCCTTACACAAAAATGTAGCCTATTCTTTACCCTTCAGCCGTGTCTGCAAGACCGGGTATGTAACTTTCAGGGTTCTTGGCCTCGCCGTTGATGCGAATTTCCAGGTGTAGGTGCGGCCCGGTGCTATGACCGGAGCTCCCGACAGCGGCAATAATCTGGCCCGCCCGAACACGGTCTCCGGTACGAACCTTGATTGAAGAGCAATGGGCATAGTGAGACGTCATACCACCTCCGTGCTTGACCACCACGAGGTTGCCATAGCCGGCATAGGGATCTGCAAATACTACTGTGCCCGATGCAATGGCTCGAATGGGCGAGCCTATCGGGGCAGCCAAATCTATCCCCTGATGTTGTCTCGAGAATCGCTTGATGGGGTGAATGCGACGTCCGAAGGCGCTTGTTAGCCGCGGCGACATAACAGGATAGACATAGCTCGATGGTTGGCGATAAGGCGAATTGCGAGGGGTGGCGCGCATAATTGGATTTGTAGAACGAGACTCATTCGCCTCGTCTGAGGAACTGAGAACAGGAGGATATGAACGCATTGTGACCGACCGCTCTATCGGAGAGCTCGGAAGGGCATACACCAAAGAACCGGTCACGAGCAGAGACGCCACCCCTGCGAGCAGTCCTCGGCTACCGTTCCCCGTTGAGAAGGCGCACAGCTTCATCTTCACGGCTTGAATCATATCCTCTAATCTGAACTGTTCGAGTCGGACCCTCACTCGAAGTTGGGCCGAATGATAGTACTTCGGAGGCCACCCACGCCCTTGCGCCGGTTGGCGCGATGACGCGATACCAATCTGCTTGGCGCGTTTCCACTGCTAGTCGGGTGCCCCGAGTAACCGCCATCAGGGGGGAATTGTCCTTGCCCGGGCCGGTACGCAGGTGAGCTTTGTCCACTATCACTGTTGCTACCATCATATCGTTGCTTAATCTGGCTTCCTGCGGAGCTTTGAGACCCGAGTCCGCTGTAACTGGCTTAAAAGTGCGAACCGGCGAACGGGAAGAGGCGGCAACCGGCTGATTGCGAATAACCCCTCCACCATGAGCCGAAACTACGGAAGAAAGCCGCTCAACTTCCGTTTCAGCAATCATAAGTCTATTACGAGCTTCAGATAATTCACGATTCAGCTGTACGATTCTAGTCTGAGATGACTGCAGTTGACTACGAAGCGCGCTATTTGAACTGCTGAGTGAATCAAGACTCTTCTTTTGTTCAGCCAGCTTTGACTCGAGTGTTCGAGCGATACCGGATGTCTGAGACTTGATGGTGGACTCACCGGCAATAGGTTCTTCAGCCGACCCTATTTTTCCAGGTTCCCCGGGGCTCGACAATCGCGCAGCTTGAATTTCAGGATCACTGACGAAACGCTTCTGGGAAGCGCCCGGCTCCCTTACAACGACTTCAATGCCGGTATCGTCAACTTGCGGTTTTGAGGGTGCCGTGAGCTCGTCTATTGCCTTATCAAGGTCTATTGAGGCCCGAGGACTTGCCGGAGCCGGAGACGGATGCGGAGCGCCAGACTTTCCAGAAATCTGAGCCAATAGGGCCTTCTCCTGCTCAGCAAGCCGCATATCTTCTGAATCAAGTTGAGCCTTGCTGTCGACCTTATTTCCTGCGGCCGAAGGAGGATATTGTCGAGAATTTTCTTCCAATTGGGCTCGAATGCCGGCCACATCAACGGCTTGCTCCGGTGCCGCCTCTTGGGCAACGGCAGAAGAAACCAACATAGCTACCATAGACCCCAACACCACCACCCGGGTGGAAGCGACGGCACAGGCGCGTACCGCTGTGCAATAACCCTCGCTTGGCTCTTTCATACCACTCACTCCCTACATATTTATGGCTGGTTGTTCGTCTGAGGTGACCAAACTTGAACGATTTTGACTCTGACGTGCATCGCATTCAAGTTGAATAATCTTTTGGACTTCCTGAGGGGAGGCTACCCCTTCAAAGGTCATTTCAATGCCCCCGGAAGCAGCGGTTCCCATCAGAACCTTGCCGACATCGATTATTCTCTCAAAGAGGGTCTGATCGGTCTCTATGCTGCGAATGTCTTCGAAGCGAATGCGCGTAATGGACTGTTTAAGGGATACAATACCGACTCTTGATTCGAGGCCACGGTCATCGAGAATATACCGAACATTATAAATGCGTAATATCGCATTGCCAAGTACACCTGCTGGAACTAGCCAGAAGAGCGGAAGGGATAAATAGATACTCGAATTACCGAGGGAAAAAAGCTCGCCGGTAATAATCGACTTTGGAAACTGTCTTGTTAAGATAACACTCCCCGCCGCCGTGAGGGCAAAAACGAGCAAACGAGGGATCTCCGACCGCCACACCTTGGGAATTACAACTTGGCCCATGTTCATAAAGGTTATTCCCGAATGCCAAGTTTACGCTCAATATCCGCCAAGTCTTTGTCTCGAACTTTCTTAGAAGGCTGAGGAGGAGAGGATGGTTCTGCCTGTGACTTACCAATCAATTGATTCAATATGTCATCGCCCTCTTCGGCTACTTGAGTGCCTGGTCTTTCCTCCGGTTCAAACTTACCTCGGGAATTTTCACCGACTGCGCTAACGGCTCGGGGGTGGGTCTCAACCGCAGAACTTTCAATTTTCATACGGGGGGAAGGTTTTTCGCCTCGAGCGCCTACCCGAATGGTGCCTTCTGTTAGGCGGAATAGTCCAAAGAGAAGCGCTACCAAAATGATAGCTACCAGATGAACGCCGTTGGTAAACGGCGCGGCAAAGTTCCTTGGACTAATAAGACTCATATTTCTTCCTTAGTCTACTCCACGCGATCTTGAGGTTTCCGGTAATATTTCCAACGGCCCTGCCGAACCTCATAAATTGCTTGGTGACCGGGACGGTAGTACGTTCCTTCTGGATCTAATCCCGGCGGAACATCCACCACGTCAATCATTGGCTCCTCCCAGACATACTCCACCACTCCAGGCGGCTGAATAACTTGTACCACCGGCTTGGTGGGGGTGGCAATTTCAGAAGGCGCCGGTCGCGCCGCACATCCTACCAACCCGCTGAGTAGCATTATTATAGCAACAATTTTTCCCCTATGCTTGTCCATGATAACTCCTTCCTCACATGATTATGCGTTAATTGTTGGTTGATGTAACTGCCGTATCCATAAGATTAGAAACAATATTGGTAACTTGTTGCCCATTCTCGGAAATCCCGTGTGCCATGGCCAGACGCTGGGCCTGGAAGGCTGCGGCCCCGTGAGGGGCCATCTGGACTACCCGTTCGAGAGCAGCCCAGAAATCGTTTTGACAATTTTCCAGCACATCGGCAAAAAGCTGATTGTCGTCCCCGTTGTTGGTGCTGACCCAATAAAATGCGGGCTCAAGAGGCAGCACCAGGGCTCCTTCGCCGATATCCGATATCATGAAAAATTGAGACTCGACCCCCTTGATGGTGC
>CAZPBV010000192.1:3465-6954 GCA_964584675.1 uncultured Bdellovibrionales bacterium | reverse complement strand
AGTTTATCAAGGCATTTCAATAGGGTACCTGGGCACAGGGCTTGCTACACACAGAGTCGACTGAATCGGTGGTAATTTTTAGAAGCACCGAGGGGTGGGGGCACGATAAGGGAGTAGAACAAGGGTGCGCGACTGTTGGGCTCTGGAATCACAACGAAATTTCGTCGTTGACGCGTCAGACCCTAGTAGTCAGGGGGAGAAAGCGATCATGGAAAAGAAATTCTCAGGAACATTCTCGCTCGGTCTTGCGAGCGTTCAATTGCAACTTCAAGAACTATTTCAAGATGTCGGTGGCGATAGAGCCATTCAGTTGTTAGATCTTCTTTCTCACCTCTCAAGTGATCAACACCCTCATATCTTAGATGTGTTTCATGCGGTACTGAGGCGCCTGCAGGAAAACGAACAGCAGGCACAGAGAACCGATGACGCTGCGGTGAATGATTTTGCCGATTCAATTTATCGCGAAATATTAAAAAACATGCACGAAGCTGTGGTAGCTCCCAAGTTCGCAGTCTTGGATGGTGGTAAGAGCCGCCCACGCGGATGCAGTCCAATTAGCCTGGAAGAAGCGAGGAAGGCAAGAAGGAACAGTGTCGTTCTAACAAGCTAGCATATACTCCAGTGGTTCCGGTCATGTTACTGGGACCACTGGTGCCCTATCTCAAGGCTCAAAAATCTTGCAACTCCTTGAGCTATACTCGCCGCCAATGAATTTGCCTGGGTTCATACGACCGCTGCAAAGGGCCAAGTTGAGTTCAGAGAAAAGGGCCTCCGACCCTTGCAGCTTGTAAGGAGAGTATGTGTTTGCCCCTCCGGGGGTATGCGTACGTCCTGTTATAGCAGTTTCCAGAAAGATTTCCGATTTCTACCAATAATAGTACGATGCAAGTAAGGCAATTGAGCCTCTGTTCTGGTGTATTTTTCTGCGTTGCTGCTGGATTCAATACATGACCCCCTATCGTCTGCTCTGTCTTATTCTGATCGCAACTTATATTCTGCACACCCTAGGGCTATCGGGGACAAGGGCAGAATTTATCGTCGACTTTTTTTCATCCCTCCTCGTGGCTACATTGGTGTTCGTCTCATGGAGCTGGCCTACACTCCGCATGATTGCCGCCTTAGTAGCGACCCTAACCTCGATTTGTTTTTGGCTCGATTCTGTAGTGCTTCCGTCAGTACTTGGGGCGGTATCCACTTCGCTCTTAAGTGGCATTGAGTTTGCGTGCGTGGGCCTCATACTAAGTGATGTCTTAAGAAACAAGGCGGTCGGCGAAGACGATATTTTTGGTTGTGTCGGAGCCTACCTGTTGACCGGGTTTGGTATGGCCGGGATATTTTCTCTCGTCGAATCTTTGCGGCCCGGCAGCTTTCAGTGTTCATGGCCATTCGCCAAGACTTACTCAAGCTACCTCTATCTCAGTTTTATGAACCTCACGACCCTCGGATATGGCGACATTCTTCCGGCCAGCGAATTTCCACGCGCCTTATGCGTTCTTGAAGCCGCCTTCGGGCAACTCTATGTCGCGGTCGTGATTGCTCATTTGATGGGCTTCCACCTCCATACCCGCCTGGAAAGAAAATCTAAGGACGTTCGTTGAACGGTAGAATGTCAAAAATACTTTTGGCGACGTGTTCATAGTCGCCACCAAAGTGGTGATCCCCGGGGAACTCGATGCTCTTCACCTTTCCCCCAAAGTTCCGGCACGCTGCTTCAGAATCGTCCGACCCAAAAAAACAATATATGGGAACCCCTTGCAACCGTCCCATTTCATCGACAACGTCCGCGTAGGTAGCAGGAGCATCGATACCGAGCCAATCACCGATGTGAACCTCAAAGTCAACCCGACCGCTGGCAGATAGGAGTATGAGAGAACGCAACCGCGCCCGAATAGTCTTAGCTAGACGGTTGACTAAAAATGGCAGGACATCCGCGCCATAAGAAAAGCCTATCAAGACTACGCTCTGCGGGCGACCCGGCGGTGTAAAGTGCTGAATGACACGGCCCAGATCTCGTGCAGCTTCCTCAGGACTTTTTCGATGCCAAAAGTAACGAAGTGAATCAAACCCGACCACGGAATAATTGGCCCGAGCAATCGCGCTTGAAAGACTCTGATCGATTGAAGCCCAACCCCCATCACCCGAATAAAACACCACCAGAGGAGCCCCGGGAGAATGCGAAAGTGAAATTTCATGAACCGGCAACCCCTCAAGCGAAGCAGGTCCATCCGCTACCGTCTCAGGAGCATCCTTGATAATATCATCCAGGGCTCGATTGAATTCGACAGTCCAGTTGTCGGTGAGAAAGAAGTTCCTCTGGATTTGCCTCTTCCATGTTTCAGGCCAGGTCGGCGGAGCCTGATTTCCAGAATGGCCAACTTCAGGGTCAGGGCAACGCGGGTCTCCCGGCTCGTCAAGTGACATCCAATTGAGCTGCCCTACCGGAGGATACAACACCTGCCGACGGCCCTGACTTTCACTACGAAATACCTCACTCTTACAGATTGGCTGAGCAATCGATATTCGTGGACAGAACCTCACCCCGAGCCCTCCGAGAAAATCAGGGGGATGCTGAGCCAACACCGTATAAGCAAGCGCCGCTCCAACATCATCACCAATAACCACGGGGGCGCGATACGAAGGAAGCATCAATTCACTTTGGACCGTCTGAGAAAGCCTTACAATCTCACCTGCCAAGTAAGCGCATCTATCTGTTCCTCTTTCGAGAGAGCGCAAGTAATGACGAGCATCGATGGTAATAACAATTCCTCCTTGGTGTTCCAAGGTTGTGCGTAGCGCCCGTCCCATGCCTTCGTCCGGAGGTCCCCCAGAGAAATAAACAAACACCTGACGCGGAACTTTAACATGACGGTCTACTCGAACTGCGCCAAATGTATCGTTAGAGAATACGGGCGACCGCTCGGCGAGAACGACCTTGCCTCCCCCGAGTATGGACAACACGACCAGCCAAACAGAAAAAACTCGCATGCTCATCTTGCCACCAAACCTTCCAGACCCCTTGAAACAAGAGTTGCCACCGCTCGCAAAATAAAGGGAACTCGCACACCACCGGGGGCCGCTAAATAGCGGGGCTCCCAGTGTGGATCAAATTTCTCCTTATACTTGCGAAGACCTTTAAAATTATAAAACTGTTCACCATACCTAAATACAGCAAGAGCAAGCTTATTCCAGGCCGGCATAAAAGTCCGAGTCTCAAACCCCGACAAGGGGGCCATTCCCAAAGAAAAGGTTGCAAAGCCATGTTCCTTGCCCCACAACATGAGCTCCATAAACAAAAAATCCATCACCCCGCCCCTCACTTCCGGCAGGTAACGCATTAAGTCAACAGAAAGCTCAGTCCCCGCGCGCGCTGCCAAGATATTGGCAAAGGCCACTATTTCACCCCCCTGACGCACGAGCGCCATGGGACAGCGGGTTAAATATTCCGTTGAAAAGTTACCCAAGGAAAAGCCCTTTTCGCGAGTTCTCTTC
>CAZPBV010000192.1:0-3455 GCA_964584675.1 uncultured Bdellovibrionales bacterium | reverse complement strand
CCACGCATCGGAGACTTGCTTGAGGCGAGTGAGATGTTCAGCCACCGCATGCGGCGGAATGATTTCAAAACTAAATCCATCCTTTTCCATCTTGTTGCGAGTATGCCTTAGCCCGCTCCTACTTTTCCCCTCAAGTGAAAAGACATCCAATGATACGATCGCCTCTTCGCCAAGCTTAAAGAGCTGCATGCCCAGCTCAATAAGAGTGTCGACCTGCTCCGTGCCCACTTCATAAAAGGCGCACCACAATCCGGCCCGGCGGCACTGTTCGTAAAAATCCCACAGTAGCGCCGGAAATTCCTCCGGTTCACCCACCGGATCGCCCATCGCAACCGCAACCTTATTACTAATTGAAAACATGATAAACGACTGCTGAGTGGAACTTAGAAAAATTCTCTTGTCCCCAAGCAAAGCCAAGGCGGCGACCGTAAACGGTGAGCGCGCTACTATCTTGGACACCGGCTCATCACACTCCGACAGCTGATGGCCGAATCGGGGCGTCGCAAGGCGAAGTAAGCTTATAAGGCTATACGCGCTCGACAATAAGAGTGCGCCGAGCGTCGCCCGCAGGGACCGAGAAACATGGCTATCGATTTCAAACTGCCACCACAGATTGTGGTCATAATCAACGTGCTTGTATGCCAAGAGCACCAGAAACAAAGTAGATCCAAAGGTCAGGGCCAAGACGCCAAGAAACCGAATACCAACAGGATTTGATAAGAGGGCCGCCGCTCGATAGCACTGCCCTTGGTAGGCAACAACCATTGCCAGGATGACAACGAGAATAAGCCCCTCCTCGTAGTCAAAACCTTTCAAAAGTGAACACAGTATGGCAAGGGATACGACGGCAAAGGTCAACGGATATGCCGAACGAACTCGACGCCGCAAGCCATCGGCAAGAACAAGTAGAAGCGCTCCGCAAATACTTCCCAAAAAGTGAGCCACTTCAATAATGCCCAGTGGCAACACGGTAGATAAGTAAGGGAAACGGCTGCTCTCGGCCGGGGTGGCCCCGGAAAATAGCAAGATCACGCCGCTAACGAACACTCCTATCGGTACCGCCACATGAAACATGGTCCCTAGTCTCCTCACTTTTCGCACGAGCTTGCTGACACGATCTCTTCTGAGCCAAGTTTCATAAATCGCGAGTACTACCATTGCCACCGCGAAAGGGAGGATATAGTAGATGAGTCGATAGAGCCCAAGTGCAGCAGCGGCCTGGCTTGTTGGAACCGAGTCCGGCAGGGCCGACAATACAATGCTCTCAAATACTCCTAGCCCTCCCGGGACATGACTCAAGAGGCCAGCCCCTTGAGCGAGTAAAAAGAGCGCGACAAACCAGGGAAACGAAATATTTCCACTAGGAAGCAGCACATACAGGACCGAGGCCGCCAAGATCCAATCGACGGTAGCAATAAGCGTTGCGGTGAGGGTGACCCCTAGCGACGGGGGCGCAATTGATATTTTTCTTAGGTGAATTGCTGTCCTTAGACGGGCAAAAACAAAGAAACAAAACAGCAGGCCCAGCAAAACCACTCCCGTCAACCGAATCAAACTGTCCGCTCGCCAATGCAGCAGGCCGGGAGGCGATGGAATAAAGGTAAAGCTGACGCCGGCAGCAAGAGAATATCCAAGCCAAAACATCATTGAGTTAAAAGCAACAAGCTTTGCTATTCCGGCAGCTGTCACTCCATGCGGCGAAAGCATGCGATATCGCATCGCCCCCCCGGAAAGAACCGGGAGGCCGACATTGTGGCTAAGAGAAAATGAAAGGAACGATGTGAGGGCTGCGGTGGGATAACGTACCGCCCTCTCTCCAAGGTAAAAAATGGCGAGCATGTCGTAACAGGAGAGCACCGCGTAACTGAGCATGGTCAATAGAAACGCGGCTGCAAGGAGAGATTTTTGAGCGCTTTGAAACTCGAACACGATATCGTCTAAGCAAACGTCCTTCAGTTCATGATGGAGCGCATATATCCCGATCGAAAAAAGAAGAATGGCCGCTAACGGCGGAACAAAACTGAGCGCTCTCTTTTTCATCGTTACTAAGTCCCCGGACATATTGGCGATGGTAACGGAATGGCAGAAACTATGAAAGATCCCGCTCTACGAAGTTCTCGTACATTTAGGAGCATATCCAACCCAGAATAAAAGCAGCGCAAACACTTCAAGAGATTTCTCGAGTGAATAAATTCCGATTTGGTGCGTCACAACGACATAGGTTTTGAACTAATGGAGGAGTTGCTATGGATTATTCAAATACGCAATCGGCAGGACAGGAGTATTCATATTGCTCTATACCCGAAGGGTACTTTGACCCCCCTTTTGGTGCATCTATAACTATTGAAAAGATTGGTAGTTCATTTTCTAAGATGGGGCCGAAAGAAAAGTTCCATAACGATTCGCCGAGCGAGGAGGAAGATGGTTCTCGAACCATTATTCTTGTCGAAAAGAGAAAATATTTAAGGCGCTTTTTAGCAGGCGCGTTGCGCCAACGCGGTTACCGAGTCGTAGAATGCCGGGGACGAGGCGATACTCTCGAAGCACTCGGATCGGAATTACTGGATGCCCAACACCCCGGTCGGGACATGGTTATTTCCGATCTATCCGAGGGAAGTCCTCAGGATGCTTCTTTTATAAGGGAACTTGCCAAGAGCGGCGTGGTAGGCGCACTGGTGGCATTTACTTCAAAAATCAAGGGAGGAATTCAATCTCAAATGTGGCAACAAGGGATTATGTGCATCTCAGCCCCCATTTCACTCGGCATCATTTTGAGCTGCATTGAGAGTTTGGGCTGATTCCTACTGCCTTGACTACATGGCAATAGCCGCGCGCAATGGAAACGTTCCGAGAGGGGTCGCCCTATATGAAGCACTTGCCAGATCGCATCACCCTTGCAAGGCGGTACGTTCTTATGAAGTCGCTTCGCTGGTCGGTAGTCGCCATCGGACTAAGCGCTTTGGTAGTCTTTACGGGAATGAGGGATATGACCCTCCCTTCCTCGACTCTGTGGGGAGATTACACCATTGAAGAGAGTCTCGTCCTTGGGGTGATTCTATTTGTTTTAACATGCCGGTCGGCCTACGCTTTCCTCTACCGCAGATATTTTACCCTCACCCTCCGCGACAATTCTTTGTCTCTCTCTTTGGGGGTATGGCTCAGACGTCATTGCTTAGTACCCCTTTCAAAAATCACCCAGGTGGAATTGGGTTACGATTGGCCTCATTTGGTCATGGGACTGTACTTTGTCGAGCTTCGCATGCCGAACCACACAGCGGAGCATTCCGGCGAACACTCGATTCGAATCGATGGGTTACGGAAAAGAGATGCCTTGTCCATCAAATTTGCCGTGGAACGATCGCTCCAAAGGAAGGGCGCTAGCGAACCGGGTCAAGTACCTACCCCCTCTAAACATTCACATGCCGAACGCCTACAGCGTCATGCCGCCATCACCC
>CAZPBV010000191.1:0-6962 GCA_964584675.1 uncultured Bdellovibrionales bacterium | reverse complement strand
ATTGCCTTTGATGAGGTAAGCGCCAAAGCGATCGAACAACTCGCTACGCGCATCTATGACATGATGCGAAGCCGCGCCCAGGGTACGAGCCCGCTCCTCAATGACTCGCAAGTCTTCCACGCTAAATCCGCCGGTATCGACGGTGAGCGTGGTGACGGCATATCCTTGTGACTGAAGATATGCAACGCAAAAGGAGGTATCCAAACCTCCGCTATAAGCCAAGACAATCCGTTTCATACAGAGTAGCTATCTCGCGTTTTATGAAGCGACTCAAGGCAGCAAAAAATGTTTTTGTACTATGGTGAACAAAATTAGACTAAAACGTATAATGTTATACAATAGTGTTATACTCCTCTTGCGCAGCAATGGCAAAATACATTTTTATAGCGGTTGAGACATGAACGTGGCGCGGATAACTCAGGAATATATTAGCGAACATCCCAGTATTAAAGACTGTGTGCGCAAAGGCTTGGTCAATTATTCGGCCTTGGCGCGGGAAATCTGCCGTGAGCGTAAGCTGAGCCAGTTTAACGCGGTACTCATTGCATGCCAACGTTATGCTAAGCGGGTTGCTCAGCAGGCGACGGTAGAAAAACGCATTCTGAGCCTTCTCAAGCGCTCCAAGATGCAAATTCTAAACCGCATTGGAGTGGTAATTTTTGACAAATTTAAGGATTTCGAACGTCTATTGGCGTTACAGCGTTCCATTAAGCGTGAGGGTGGGGTATGTAACCTCATCGATGGAAATAGCGGCGTAGTCGTGATTTGCTCGAGCGAGTATGTCGAGGATCTGCTGCAGAGCTTTGGGTCGCGAGTCAGAAAATCATGTTCGGATGTAGTGCAAATATCTATGACTTTTGATGAACGCATAGAGAATACTCCGGGGGTGGTTTCGCATATATACGGGCTCCTTGCCGAACACAATGTTAATGTGCTGGAAGAAATGAGCTGTTGGACGGATTTAATGCTCGTGATTTCGGAACAGGATTTGCCTCGCGCTCTTAAGGTGCTCTCATTTTCATAGTGTGGATACGTATGGTGGAGGAACTCTCATGAAACTATGGGTTGATAAAATTTCATCGGCCACTCGAAATGCGAAATTGAATCGGGAACTTATCGTATCTGATTCAATTATATCTAAGGAGGGGTACATCATTGCCGGTAAAGTGCTCAATGAAAAGAATACCTACAATACCTTGGAGCTTGTGTCGGGCCGCATGAGCAAATTGTGCAAGGGGGACGTTATTGTGGGCGTGCTTGGTGAGCGACACGCCCTGCGCGGGTTTAGCGGTAAGGTGCCCGAGAGCTTGAAGGTTGGCGATGTAATACAAATATTAAATTTGGGGGGCATTGTCGGTACCTGCGTGGGAGGAAATGCAGAACTAGGAAAGCCTATCGATATTGAAGTACTTGGGGCGGTACAGCGTTTTCCGTCTCTGGAGCATCGGGTAGGTGTCCCTGCCCATATCATGGAGAGCCCGGTAGAAATTTCAAACTCACTTTCTAGCGCTAGCCCTTTGATTATCGTGACGGGAACCTGCATGAGTGCTGGTAAAACGAGAGCGGCCTGCGAGATGGTTAAGCAATTGTCTCGCTCAGGTGTGCGCGTTGGAGCGGCTAAACTCAGTGGAATCAGTTTGATGCGTGATACCCTTGAGATGGCTGACCATGGAGCGTGCGCAGTGCTTAATTTTACCGATGCTGGAATTGCCTGTTCACGACCAACGAATGTTTTGGGTGCAGCCAAGGGAATTGTAGCCTCTCTTACCAGGCATCGCCCTGACTGCATTGTCTTGGAGTTTGGAGATGGGATCATGGGTGAATATGGCGTCATGACACTCCTTTCGGACACCGAGCTCATGAGCTATGTGGCCTTTCACGTGCTTTGCGCCAATGATCCGGTCGGCGCCTGGGGTGCGCAGCGGTTCTTGGCGGGTAAATGTCCGCCGATTGATGTCATTTCCGGTCCGGCCACTGACAATGAAGTAGGTAAGCGTTTCGTTGAGACGCAACTTGAAATTACTGCTCGTAACGCTATTACGGAGGGGGCGGACCTGGGAAAACTCGCGCATCAGAGGGTGCGTCTCTTTGTTGAGGGCCTCAGGGAGGATTCGCGGGTTGTTCCGATGAATCGATTTGCGTCCCGTGGACAGGGGCTGTCGTTCGATAGTTGCGAAGTGAAATCGTTGGGGTAGCGGTGGCAAACGAACGATCTTTGCATGTCGGTATTGCCGGGGCCTCAGGCTATGTAGGTGCCGAGCTACTGCGTTGGTTACTTCCGCATTCGCACGTGGAGGTTTCGTGGGTTGCGTCTCGCGACAAGCAGGGGAAGCCGTTAGCCGATGTTCTAAGGCAGTTTACAAACTGTTCAGAGCTTGTCTTTAGTGCTCCTGCTGAAATAATGCCGGGGCTTGATTTTCTTTTTGTTGCCTTTCCGCACGGTGAGTCCATGGGGTACGTGGCTGATGCACGAAAGCAGCATCCTCATATGCGGATAGTTGATTTGGGAGCGGACTTTCGCCTCTCACGGAAAAAATTTGAGAAGGTGTATGAAAGAGCACATGTATGCCCTGACGCCCTCGAAACGGCAATACCGGGGATTCCTGATATTGCGCCTGAGCCGTTGAGGGAAGCGCAGCTTGTTGCTAACCCCGGTTGCTTTGCCCACTGCTGCATTTTAGCGCTGGCACCCCTTGCTGCTCGGAAGCTACTGCTTGGGCCGGTGCGCATTTCAGCGGTGACCGGGTCGAGTGGCAGTGGAGCGGCGGTCTCGCAGCGTACCCATCATCCTGAGAGGCATGATTCGCTCTCGTGCTACGGTGTGTTTAGTCACCGACATATTCCCGAGATTGAGGAGGCGCTTGCTTTTTTGGGTGAAGGTGAAATAGCGCCACAGGTGCACTTGGTTCCGCATTCCGGCCCATTTTCGCGCGGTATCTACGCGACATGCTTTGTTGCGGTACCAGAATCTGTCGATGTGGGGTGTATCTACAAGGAATTTTGGCAAGGATGCCCGTTTGTGCGTTTGCGCGAAGGTACTCCACGCCTGATCGATGTTCAAGGCACTAACTTTTGTGACATGAGCGTATATCAGTCAGGCCCCGAGGTGGCAATTGTGTGCGCGATTGATAATTTGGGCAAGGGCGCTGCCAGCAACGCCATTCAATGTATGAACATTATGGCGGGATTTGACTCAAGCACCGGATTGGTACACTCAGGCCTGGTGCCTTAGGAGAGGCTATGGATGCAGAGGCAATGGACTTTACGCGTATCAAGGAAATAGAGGACAGGTACCAGCTCAAGACTTATAGTAAGTATGAGATAGCCTTGGAACATGGAAGCGGTTCCTATGTTTACGATTCTCAAGGACGGAAGTATTTAGATTTTTACGGGGGCCACGCGGTGGCTCTTACTGGGCACTGTCATCCTCGTGTGGTGCGGGCCATATGCGAGCAGGCCGGTCGCCTCATGTTCTATTCCAATCTTGTGTATAACGGCGCTCGTGCCTGTGCCGTGGAAGCACTGTGCCGGTTTGCGCCGCCCGGCTTTAAGGTGTTTTTGTGTAACTCGGGCGCAGAAGCAAATGAAACTGCGCTCAAAGTGGCGCGGCATTTTACCGGTAGAGATCTCATTATTGCTATGGAGGGTGGGTTCCACGGCCGTACCTATGGCGCTCTCAGCGTGACCGCCTCAAAAAAATATCGCATGTTTCGTCCGGAGCTGGGAGAAGTAGAGTTTTGTCGCTTCGGAGATATGGATCACCTCAGGGCTCTTTTTTTAGCTCATTCGGATCGTATTGCTGCTGTAATCTTGGAGCCGGTGCAGAGCATGGCAGGGGTTAAAGTTGCGGCACCTGAATTTTATCAACTGTTACGGCAGCTGTGTGACGCCCAGAAATCGTTATTAATATTTGATGAAGTGCAAACGGCTTTTGGGAGAGTAGGTACTCATTTCTTTGGGGAGTTAGTCAATGTTTGTCCGGACATGATAACGACTGCCAAGGCTGTAGCCAGTGGATTTCCTATGGGTGTTACCTTCGTGCAATCCGGTGTCGCAGATACCGTTAAGAACGGCGAACAGGGCACTACCTTTGGCGGCGGTCCAATGGCGTGCGCGGCTGCGAGTGCCACATTAGCAGTTGTTCGAGACGAAGGTTTAGCCGAGCGAGCCAGGGACTTGGGAGCGCTTCTGCGTGAAGGAATTGACCAACTTTCACTGCCTGGCCTCAAAGAAGTTCGTCAAGTTGGCCTTATGCTCGGTATCGAGTTTGATTTTGAAGCAAAGCCTCTGGTGCGTGACCTTTTGCATCACGGGGTTATCGTTGGGGGTGCTGACCATCCTTACACGATACGGCTTCTTCCTCCGCTTACCATCGGTGAGGATGATTGCCGCACGTTCCTAAACGCGCTGTCGAAGGTTTTCGAAGGACGCGCGACTAAGTGGACGGAGGCGGCGCATGCCTAAGCTATCGCGTTTCTACACGACTTCTGATCTTTCACCACAAGATCTTCAAGATATTCTTGCATGCGCCGCTTTGGGCAAGCAGCATGGATGGCAGAGTGAGGCGAGCGCCCTTTGCGGAAAGGTGGTGGGTCTTGTTTTTTTAAATCCATCTCTGAGAACGCGTGCGTCATTCCAGGCCGGAATTGCTCGTTTGGGGGGGCAGAGTATCGTGTTATCTCCGGGCGCGGATATGTGGTCGCTTGAACTGGAGCCGGGAATGGTAATGAACGGCGCAAAAACTGAGCACATTAAAGATGCCGGGCCCGTGCTATCGTCGTATTGTGATGTCCTTGCTGTGCGCTGTTTTCCCGCTATGCAAAACTGGCGGGAGGATAGCCGAGACCCTGTATGGCATGCCTTTTCTGAACATGTTCGAAAGCCGCTTCTCAGCATGGAAAGCGCATTATGGCATCCGTGCCAGGCGCTTGCCGATGCACTGACGTTGCATGAGGTCCTTGGGGTTGGATTGCAGAGGAAGACCTTGGCTCTTACGTGGGCTCCTCATCCTAAGCAGTTGCCAATGGCGGTTCCTAATTCAACGCTTCTCATCGCGGCTCAATTGGGAATGAATGTGCGTCTTGTTTGTCCTCCTGGTTACGAACTCGAAACCGCGGTGCTGCAAAAGACGCAGAGTTACTGCGAATTACAAGGTTCCCGTTTCGATATTTTTCACGATCAGGGGCAAGGTTTGGGCGGGGTTGACGTAGTTTATGCCAAAAGTTGGACCCCGGCCGGCTATGTTGGCAAATCGGATGAGGAGTTTCGCCGACGTGAGACTCTCTGTTCATGGGAGCTTACCGCGGAGCGCTACTCGCAATTGGGGAGACCGTGGTTTATGCATTGTTTACCGGTGCGGCGCAATGTTGAAGTAAGTGACGCAGTGCTTGATAGCGATCGCAGTTTGATTCTTCGCCAAGCTGAGAATCGCTTGCACGCGCAGAATGCCTTATTGTTATATATGTTGAGGGACTAGTCATGGAACAAATAGAAGCGTTAACCGAGATTTTGCCGTATGTGAGAAAGTTTCAAGGCAAGACCTTTGTCATCAAATTAGGTGGAGAGCTTTGCGAGGCGCCTCATCTTTCTAACATCGCGCAGCAGATAAGTCTCATCCAGCATATTGGTATTAAGGTGGTGTTGGTACATGGGGGAGGGCCTCAGCTGCAGCGAGTGCTGGATATGTGGGGGCATCATAGCGAGAAGGTAGGAGGCCGCCGCATTACTGATGGGAAGACTCTTGAGGCCGCAGAAATGGTATTTGCTGGGAGGCTGGGAAGCGAGGTAGTGAGCGCTCTTATTGGGGAGGGAGCGAATGCTATCGGGTTGAGCGGGGTTGACGGAAGTCTTATTAAGGCAAAACGCCGCGCACCTCAGGAGCTTGAGGTTGCGGTGGGCAGGCGAGAGTTAGTTGACTTTCAGTACGTCGGTGATGTGTTGTCGGTCAATAACAGTCTGCTGGAACTTTTGATCACGCAGGGCTATGTCCCGGTTCTTTCTTCCTTGGCTATCGATGAGAAGGGGCAGGTTTTAAACGTTAATGCGGATTCAATCGCGTCCAAGGTTGCTCAAAGTGTCAAAGCCGAAAAGCTTATTGTTATGAGCAATGTGCCTGGAGTACTGCAGAATGTCGAGGATAGATCGACCGTATTATCGTATGGAAGTGTTGAAGATATAGAGCTCCTCATTAAGAAGGGCCATATTAACGGGGGTATGCTTCCGAAAGTGAGAGCGTGCATAGAAGCTGTCGCTGGAGGAGTGGCGCGTTCGCACATCATTGACGGCACCCGGAGGGCTGCTCTCCTTTTGGAGCTGTTCATGAACGAGGGTGTGGGAACAATGATATCTTAACTGGCAGAGACACGAGCTGCTCATGGCGAGAAATTTTATTAGGGATACATGACAGGGTTGTGTGTCGATCAGGTCAAGGCGCGAGTTGCCGATCCTTCGCGAGATTGTGATATTGCAGCGGCCCTTCATGCGGAGGGCCATTGGCGTCTAGCGATACGGATTCTTGAAGACAGTGAGAGACAGTTTTGCGGCAACGAGTTGCTCGCAAAGGCACTCATGGATCTGCTTCTTGATCAAGGATTGGTCTTTTCTGCTCAGAGATTGCTGGGGCGGTTATTTCAACAGAAACAAGTTCCCGCCAGTATAGCGAGTCATCCAAGCTATAACACCGTCGTGTCTCTTGATGTTCCCTCGGTTTCTTTATACATCCCCTGCTATAACGGATCCCGTTTTCTGGATGCTACCTTGCGGGCCATTTTCGTGCAAAGCATGCGGGCTTCTGAAGTCCTCCTCGTAGACGACGCTAGCACGGACTCGTGGCAGCCGATCGTTGAAAAGTTTCCCGTTCGGGTGCTTCATCATGCACGCAACCGGGGACTGGCGGCGGCTCGCAATACCGCCATCTTGCATGCCAACAGTCCCATGTTGGCAGCTGTTGATAGCGATGTGAT
>CAZPBV010000190.1:3829-6987 GCA_964584675.1 uncultured Bdellovibrionales bacterium | reverse complement strand
GATGGTGCGGAGCCTTAAAATAACATTCGACTGCTGCTCTGTCAGGTTAAAAGCCTGAGCAGTATAGTGGAATTTGCTCGGGTCTTGGCGCAAAAAGATTTTGTGGGCGCTGTTTTGAACAATTGCCTGTCCGCCCTGTCCAACGTAGAAATCTTCTCCGCTTTGAGAAGCCGCAATGACAATACCCTTGCGCTTACGGTAAAGACGGAAAGCCGTCTCGATGGTGTTGGCCGAGGTTTTTCCGATGAGGTCATGCGCCTCGTCAAACACAAGGATTTTTCGGCAGTCGAGCTCCTTGGGGTCATTCATGACCGTATCAGCCCACAGCATGGCAACTTTGAGAAAAACCCGCTGGAGGTCAGGGTTTCGGCTTAAGGCCTTGAGATCAAATACAATGAAGCGTTCTTTGAGCTTGAGAGATCCGGGACGGTCGAAGAAACGCGCATAGGTGCCATCTCCATAGTAGTCCCCGAGCAATTGAGCCACTCGTTGCCGGCGTCTGGCTGAGTCATCGTTTTCATCGACGCGTTTTGGGGCGCGCATGACTGATACCACATCACTGAGGATGAGCTCTCGGCGCATGGGGCCGTTTCGATACAAACGGTGTGCCTCCACGAGAGCATCAATAATAGAGGCGCGCTCCAGCCTATCAAGAGGACGCCCGGCATCAGTGCCCATATCAGCAATGATGTCGCCGCACATATCAACGAGATCTTTATAATCATCGTTTTTGGAATCAGGGGGCGTAAGGCCTAACCGTGATAGGAAGTTCATGGCAGGGGCTTTCGACGGGGTGGCCTCATAGATGCGGCCACCAAAGAGCTTAGCTACCTTTTCAAATCCACAGGGCTGCCCGATCATGCCCTTATCAAATACAAAGGTAATAGGAGGACGGTCAACGATACGTCCGTCGGGCAAGGTTGCATAGTGCCCGCGGTTCATAGTTATGAGCATATAGCAGAGTAAATAGCTTTTTCCGGCTCCCGATACCCCGCTAATAAGTGTATTCGGAGCGATGTTGGAATCGTACAAGTCAAATCCAATCAGTTCCCGATTCCAAAGGGATGGTAAAATAAATTGACTGCCCTGGCTGCCGCGCCAGTTTCCCCACAGTGGAAAAAGGCGCACCGCTCGTGATGATACCAGCGCGTTAGTCCACCCGGCGCCATCGGTAGCCGGATCATAACAGCCGGGCAATGAGTTTAACATCAGAGCGAGATCAGATATCTCGTGCGCCATCGCGCGGGCGCCGTTGAGCTGCGGAAAGGTTGCAATTGCTTCTGCTGATGCACGCACCGCCTCATCTTCTGTTTGGCATATGAATAGTTGGTGCACGCCGGCGCGCACCACCTGCGAGTTGCCATTATAGATTTCTTGGCGAGCTGAACGAATTGAGGCAATTTGGTGCAGGATTTTTTGGTTTGAGCGCCCCAGGCTGGTGCGCTCCCGGAAGCCGAGGGTGCCATCGAGTCGATCGAGCCGCGCCAATTGTTTATCGCGTGGATCCTTTGAGTATGTCACGCTCAGGATATTTTCATACGGGAATGATTGCAGCGGCGCGATCATAAGCGGCAAACACTGCTTTGGGGGTTTAACCATCGAAAGCGCGCGGTACACCCGGCCATCCTTCTTGATGACACCGTTTCGGGGATGTTCAATCGGGGTCTCCGAAAGCTGGTTTGAAAGGAGATCGTATTGGTCAAAAGTCGGCACTGGAACGCGGGTAGATTTTCCGCGTTTGAACTTGCCTGCCTTAATACTGCGTCTATTGAGTAGGGGGTACAGTAAATGAATGAGCCCCTGGCCGTCGATACGTTGCGGACGAAATCCGAGATCGGCTAATTTAGCCGACTTTCCATTAAGCTCCCCCTTAAATTTGTTGACGTAAGTGGTGTACTCACTGCGACGCATGTCGGCGGTTACACCGACTTTGCCAGAAACTATAATTTGCATAGTGCGCCAAAGGTGCTGCAGTACTCCTTTGCCCTTCCAGGGAGGATCGTAGCGAAATGCAACAACTAATCGCAGGCGACGGGGCCGGCGGCCAAGCGAGTCGCCTTGGGATGAGTTTCGTAGCATGCGAATCCAGCGCCGTGCCATCCACCCTGCAGGGCCGATGGTTGGATACCGATTAAGGTTATCGGCCAGCAGATCTTCGACGTCAAAGGTGGTAATCCAGGAAAACTGGATGCTAAAATCGTGGTCCATTGAATCGAGCATTTCTTGAATTTGCTCAGTCAATTGGAAGGCTTCAGCATCTGACGTTCGCGTAATCCACTGGGGCTGAAGTTCAAAGAGCGCCCATAACGAGGCATCTGAATGAACAAAAATCTGGTGTTCTTCGTCGTATTTGGCATACGGAAGAAGATCATTGAAAAGCCGTTCGTCTTTAAAGAGCCGTTCTCGAGTGATGCGGTTAATGCTCATGTGCCGCCTCCGCGCCTAAAACCTGTGCTGGCAAACCTTGAGAATTTGGTAAAACCGATTTTGAACCTGACTGGGCGTCGGAAAATCGCGGAGCTTCTGGAGATGAAATATCCGGCAAACGGCTTACCATGCTTACATGCCGATTGCGGTGGTCAACAATAGCTTCGGCACCAACTTTGCCGGCCAGTTCCTGCGCAAGTTCGTCGATGGTGCCGAGAGAGTTGAGGCTAACACGAGTATCTGCCAATGCGCTTGCGCAATAGCTGGAGTATTTGGAAAGAGATGCAACCAGGCGAGTTGCCTCATCGGCTCGAATGTTTTTGAACTCGAGATGTACAACGGGAAGAAGCATGGGGCTACCAGAGATGTCCGGCCCGTTGTAGGGGACTATCTCGGGTAGATGTACCCAGCGGGCCCGGTTGTAAACTGGCTCGGGAGCAGTCTGTCGAAATGATACGGAAAAAACCTTTGGCTTTTCTTGTTCGGCCGACCATTGAGGAGTAGAAGGAGCGCAGGAAGAGAGCGCCATCACCATAACCACGGCGGCGAAAAATCTTTCCCTGCGAAAAATCATATTTCTCATGACTTCCTACTCAAGTTTTTCATTGGCATACACAAAAGGAACCGTGGCCTGCGAGCTTCCAGAGGTATGCAGCTGGTTTTCAAGTTCAAAGGCGTCTTGCACCGCCCACCTATCGCTCAAAACTTTGACGTAGTAGTAGTGCGCAGGC
>CAZPBV010000190.1:0-3819 GCA_964584675.1 uncultured Bdellovibrionales bacterium | reverse complement strand
TATTGAGGTGATCAGGGATCCACATGAGACGCACCACCGCCGGTTGAACCACAGGATCGGCTGGCTGAGGATAGTGTGTTCGCCGGTAGCTAGCCATGGCTTCAAGGGCCTGGCGTGCTTCATCCACCTTCTCTTTCTGCCCGCTAATTGCATGATCATTTTTTTCTCCCTGCATGGCGAGCTCGCTGGGAGGTTCATAGTAGGGGTTCATAAGATTAGAGACTTGCGTGCAACCGCCGGTTACGAGCGTCAGTCCCAAACCAATCGCGACCCTCATCACATCCATTTTCATAACCAAACTCCCTGATATCTTCACCTTAATCGAGACTCGAGGTGCCTGACTCGCCACCCATCGCTTCGTATAAATCCTTAACTAAGAAAGACTTAGAAAATACGGCCGTTGCTTCGCGTCCCGAAAGAACTTCAACATGTGGCACAAGCAGTGCAGCGCGTTCCTTAATGAGAGAGCTCCACTCACGAGCCCCCGATCCGACCGCCTTACCGGCTGCAAACTTTCCGATATCTCCCGTAACCGTGCTGTGCTGGCCGCCATAATAGTCGTTGTAGGTGCTGACTTGCGCATCCGCAAAAGCCTCCCCAAATCCGCCGATACCGCCGGCAAGGGTTTGGCCGCCAATAGCCTTGCCAATGGGGTCAATCAGCATGCCTTCCATCCCGCGCACGCCGTCTTCTCCCACAACCCAGCCGTCCACCGGGATAACTCGCCTTCGCCCATCGGGAAGTCGCAGGTTCAAGGAGCTCAACCGAAAGAGGGCACGTTGGTCGGTGAGAGATCCTTGTGCAGCCGCAATCAGTCGACCTTCGCCCAGAGGAAGCGTTGACCCGTCCGGACCGAGCACATCGCCTACCAGCTTGAATACAACCGGGTACGGGGTGCCGTCGGTAGGCGCATTAACGCCGGCAAGGAGCTTGATGCGCACGGAATCTCCGGCGCCAACTACGGCTACCTTTTGGGGAGCCGGCGGAGCGGGCGGAGCGACGTCTGCTCCGGACTCGGGAAAGAGACTCTCTAGAGACTCCTCCTCTTTAGGCTCTTGCGCGATGTCCTCTGCGAGAGGCGCCACCCCCTCTCCAATATCAATCGGTCCGCGAGCTCCCGGCATGGAGGCGTTTGTCAGCGCAACTTCGGTTTCCGCAATGCGTTCCAGAATGCGCTTGAAGATCTCTGCCGTTCGCTGTTCGTACTCACTTTGCTTTTGACCCTGGGTCTCGATAGCGACACTCAAGTTATGGGTGGATTCTTTGAGTGTTTCGACGTCTGCATTAAAACGCTGCACAAGATCGCCATAGGCTTCGTTGGCGCCCATAGCTCCCGTTCCGGGCTTTTGAAACGCTCCACGGCGGGGGATTCCTGCGGACCGATTCCCTTCGCCGAAAACTAAGAATAACACAGCAAGCGCCACGGCACCGGCGATAACCTGCGTCTTGCGGTCGCGTTTGAGAAGCGACATCAAATCTTGCAGTTTTTGTCTCATGACCTCTTTGCCCCCTTCGCTAGTAACCCCTTAATTCTGATCCTTACTCCTACTGAGCGTTCCGAGCGCGCGTGATAATGTAGACCTTCGTCTTGTCCCCGCCGCTCAGCTGTTGTTCGATATTCATCGGCCGTGGCGCCAGTTCCCAGTTCCGAATAGAGACCGCGCGTGTTCCATCAAGGCGGAAGGCCGCCGGATTCAGTTTCTGCGTCACATCTATTCGGTTCTGGGCATCCAGAACGTATCCCCATAAATTGGGGCCGATATAGATACGGTCAATAGTTGCCGTGACCGTTCCATCGTCTAGGACCACTTGCCCGCGGTACTGATCGCTCGCACGGTAACCGGGGATTTTTTCCTTTCCAAATTCGGCCGCTAGTACCATCTCACGCATTAAACCGCTCACCTGAGTGGGGGGCGCATACTCGAATCCTTTCTCGCGGTATGCCGGTTCCTCCTCATCTCCATCCGCTAGGAGAGCGCCGCGCCCGTCTTTAACGGAGACAATAGCATCCCGCGGACTATCAGGAGTTGCGCGAGTAATGCGAACTGAGTAAGAACGGCCATCCTCGAGGCGCACAATGATTGCCTCTCCGTTTGGTGATAACGATTCTCCGGCAAACATCACCAGCGAGGAATCTTTTCGCTCGATGGTGAGGGGAGAATTCTTGCGACCATAGCCGCCGGTGATCTTGCCCGGGAATTGCACCTCGGTAGGTTCACCGGGAGCTACATATATATTCATTTCTTGGCCCTTGCTTTCAATGTCTCGCGCCAGCGCCAAAGAGCCCCATAGTACTACGCTGAACAACGCACCCATGTGGGTCAGTGCCTGAGCTGTCTTTTTTCGTGCCATACTTCCTTACTCCGCAATTCGTGCAATATCTTCATAGGTAGCATTGGTGATGACGACCCCGTACGGATTCAATCGATTCCGTGGAACAGTTGTCATTGTTACCGTAAATTTGGTCTTTTTCATTGGCAGTTCTTTGCCGGCCACGATCTTGAGACGATCTCCAAAGAAGGTAACAAGCACCTCTTTGTCTCCTATGCGCTCGATAGCGGTCTTGGTTGGATCAGCAAAGAATATCTGAGTTCGATTGGTGTTCTCGACGGCCTTGAGTTCGACGTTAATCATCTCCAAATCAAAGCGCTCAAGCATTGGATCCTTCAGCATTTCTCGTGCTTCCATGAACTGCTTGCGGGCTGTGGCAGGTTGATAGGTTGCTATCAAGTTAATGAAATCGGTCGCATATTCAATAAATTCAACATCGGGAATTTCCTTGGCCAGATAAACGCCCGGCAGCGGCCGCGCGGGGACATTGAGTGTGATCGACCGGGTGGTCCAAAGAACGACAGAAAACAAAGTTAAGAGAAGGGTGGTCGGAACTTGCAGCAACGCAAGAGCTCGCCACATGAGCGCTTGGTCGCGGTAGTTCTCCCACAACCGAATGGTGTCGGTGTCTCCCCGCGCGTCAAATACCTCGGTCTCGCGCATCACCTTTTTTACCTGTTCCCTTCGCGCCATCGTTCCTCTTAATACAACCGTTACTTACACAATCTCTTCAACTTCCTCGCCGAGCTCTTCGCTAGGGAAGAGTTCCTGAAGATTGAGCCGACTATATTCGCACTCCTTACGGATCTGGCGTGTCGGGGCTCCGCTCCAGTACGGTTGGAGCGAGGCGGGAGCCGGAATCCCCGGAGGCTCTACGCCGACAGCCGTAAGGCAAGCATTGCGAATACCCCGTTCCTCGTCGGGAAAGGCCCGCCTCAGCGCCGCCAACCCGAAGGTTGTTGCCATCCAAATGAGCATGAGCTGCGGCATGTGACGCCCGACGTTGTCGAACA
Source organism: uncultured Bdellovibrionales bacterium (assembly GCA_964584675.1). Classification (GTDB taxonomy): domain Bacteria; phylum Bdellovibrionota_C; class UBA2361; order UBA2361; family JBGSMV01; genus CAZPBV01. Next base: position 475 of record CAZPBV010000190.1, on the reverse strand, counting down.
GTAATTCCGCCGCGACAATAAACATCATGAAGCCGGCTATCCACTCGGCCAGCTTCGCGCCGCCAAGGGTCCAGTCTTCATTAAGTCCCGGAATTACCTCGCCATTGTCCATATGATTAAACGCCTACCCCGTTACCTCTTCTTCCAGTCCTATTGCCCTTTTGCTTCAGCGCTTAAGAGTCTTCGGTCTGCTTCGTAGCGAATGCCGCGTTTAGAGGCTCGCGGCTGAGGAGCAAGAATGTGGTCGAGGTCCTCGGCTCGGGCTGCGACATCTGACCGCCATGATTGACTGTTAAGGATGGCATCCGGGCTGGCCTCCCTAGTTCCTTTATCAAACTCACGTAGGGCTGCGATAAGCAACGAACGGGCACGCGCGTAGTGTCCGACGGCAATGGATACCGCTTCAGAATCGGCTTTTTCCAGTGACTGGGGTTCACTTGCATCCCCTTCTTTAGCCAAAGATTCCGCGGGAATG
>CAZPBV010000189.1:0-7011 GCA_964584675.1 uncultured Bdellovibrionales bacterium | reverse complement strand
TGTGTTCTGTTTTTTAGGCGAAGAGGACAGCGTTACACCCCTAACCTTTAATTCCTTTAGCCGTCTCACTAAAGGTCGTACAGTTAAGGAACTACCTATTGTTAGTCGACTTTTTACATCCCTAGGTGACCCGCAAGATTTGAAGGGTTGTCACCTATTATTCCTTTCGTCTATTCCAACAGCATGGAGTAATGTTGTCGAACGGACGATGTCCTTTCAGCCTATGCTGATTGTTACCAACGTTCCGGACACATATGCTGGACTTGCAAGTGTCGAACTCCGCGTCGAGAGAAGCCGCATGAAAATTAAGATTGATATGAATGCAACTCAGCGCATGAATCTCAAGTTCAGTTCCGAGCTTCTTGACTTAGCTGACCTCAACTATGGCTATCCAGCAGTGCAGGCAGGCATTTCAAGCATGCCGGGAAATTTTTGATCTGCTATTCTCTTTAACTGACGTTCTTCACCAATCAGATCGGCCAATGATAACTCGAGCTTGTTTAAGGTGCTCCCAATACAATTCGGCACAAAGGATTGAGACATACTCAGGTACTCCGCCGCCTCAAAGAGATGCAGCCAAAAGAGCCGATCGGCTTTACCCGAACGGACCAAGCTCGCAAATTCAGGCTCAAACCCGCAATAGCCAATGGAGCAATAGTCCCTTAGCATAATGACAGGTATCAATTCATTGTTTGTCACCAACGGATTATCATTGCCGGGTGGAAGAAGTTCTCGGCTCACCACATACTCGCGCACGTCTCTTTCGCTATATCCCCAGGCATGGAAGGGAAAAAGGACGCGCGGGATTTTGGAGCCGCCATAGCGGCCCGGATCCCACCAGTATGCCCTTTCCCGGGGTGAAAAAGCCGCGTCTAACTCGCAATCTCCAGAGTACTCTCTGCGAATGGATTCTACTTCTTCGGGTGATTCAAATGACTTTAGTCGAAGTATTCTCTCAACCTGCTCCGGTGACAGACCCGCGATCATGAGAGGTATCGAGAGCGAGGCGGCGATATTGCGGCATATATCGAATGTCAAGTCACCATCCATTAAGTCAACGGTTGGATATCCATTCGTTATCGCTGGCAACGTTAAGGCATGCCGAAAGGCGCTGCGATAAAGCGAATGGTGGGGGGTAAAAACAAAATGATCAACATCATACTTTGCAAACACCCTGCGAGTATTTTGCAAAGCTACCGGGCTGGCAAACCCATTATCTATCATCACCGCCAACATGCGGAGATCCGGATACGTTGTCGATAGACGATCGAGGAGATAAACACTATCTTTTCCTCCGCTAAACAGAAGAAGAGCATCATAGGAGACCCCTTGTCCGCAGGAAGATAGGATCAACCTGTGACACGCAACCGACTCGTTACCACCCACGATCTCTTCGCCAATGACAGACTGACTGTTGTGACGGGAAGTGTCACTGTCTTGCTGCTCATACGGTGAAGATAATCCTCCAGGCCTCGGGTTGTCATTCTCACGTTTGATGCTGTTATCCCACTCGACCGCGGTTACCCCACCGGGACAACATTCAGCACATACACCCTGAGTAAGCGGAACATATTTTTCCGAGTTAAGGCACAGTGCACAACGACGGGCCTGGTGCGCCAAGACCGACTCTCGCATCTTGGGCCAGGTCTCCTGAACAAACGTCATAAATTCATTAAGCTCGGCAATACGTTCCAAATCACTTATCATTGACTAGCCCCCCACCATTTTCGTCCACCTGTCTATTGAGAATCGAGCTTACACATCCAAGGATATGGCGATATCCAACTTCAGTCGGATGAGTATCATACTTATGAAACCAGTCGACCTCCCACGGACAACGCTCGATCGTCGATACATACTTTATTCGGCTCGTCGTTAATTTTTCGCCTATTGGTATTCTATATGCGCCAGAACGCACCTCCTCTCGCTCTGGTAACTGAAGGAGAGTTATTCGCGCGGCGCGAGATTCGCTTGCTATTCGATCAAGCGTCTCTAAGTTTCTGTTAATGAGATAGTGTTGAAGGATCTCGCCCACCTGCTGACGATTCTCCGCCATGGCAAAAAGGGGAAGATTATTAAAGAATCTGTATAGCATTGACAAGAACCGCGAGGACCTCACAACCACAGGCAATGTCGCTGAGACCTGATTAAAGCGAGCCTCCTCACTCAACATGCGGCTATTGGAAACTTGCAATAACTCAGACGCCGACATGTCGGGATCGAACAAATGGCCGAACGGTCTGCGTTTAGAGCAAATTTCCTCCGTCTCTCCGTCGGGACACAGGCGAATTCCGTCCTCGCGAGTCAGAGGACGCCACCACAGACGGAAAAAATCATCAGAGATGACAATAAACACCAAGTCGGTAAACGAAAGTTGTTGATCAAAGTACCTAATGTTCTTTTCAAATGTTTCTATGCCACTTCCAAGTACGCCTAAGTTATACACGGCGACACTTGAGGACTGGTTCTCAAGATAGTCACGGAGAGCGGGTACCCAAGAAAATCCTCCGTTACCAGCGGTAAAAGAATCCCCGACAACCGCCATTCGGATAGACTTTCCGTCGGGAATGTTTTCTGGATAATCGATGTTGTCAATAAGTCCCAGATTATTAGTCTTGTAGTGCATGTCATATTCCACCTGGCCGTTGTATATGCCTACTTCACGGATAGTCTGGCGAGGTACGTAGTGCACGACATCTTGGGCGCCAAGCACTAGCGGCGGGACGTTCCAATAGAGCGCGCGATTGGCAAAGCTAATATCAGAAAACAATGCACGAGAAACAACTTCGGCTATAACTATGGCCAAGACAAGAGCTGCTCCAAGAATGACAGATCCTGTGCGCCAATCAATTGCAAACGTTCGCGTATTCATATGGTATATACTGTCCCCTGTGCCTGTTACCAATATCACCAACAAACTCTAATAACCGTTCACGGCCGTTCCATTCCATAATCTCGGTCGCGACAGAACGGGCCTGAACGCAATACGACCGGTTGTTGTAAATTTCTCCGATGGCATCACGAATTCTCGCGGCGGTGGCCTGGCAGCCTCGGAGCATAATGCCCACTCCCTCGCGCACCACTCCGGTCATATTAAGAAGCTGGTCCAAATTTGAAGGAATACCGAGAACCGGAACTCCCTTCGACAAAGCCTGAAAGGTTGTTGGGTTTCCGCCATTACTGATACAGAGAGAACAGAACGGCATTACTTCATCTGCATTAACAAATGGATCGCAACGAACATTCGGGGGCACCGCACCTCTCCACGGCGCCCCGGCCAAAGAAACCAGGTATCTTCTTTCTGTTGAGGCAAATGCCGACAATAGGATTGGCAAGAGCCGCCTCGCGGGACCGGATGAACCCAGAGTAACATATATCAATTCTTGCTTAGACATTTCTTGGGAATGCCAAACTGAAGAGTCGAGGTGGGGACTCCATTGAATGGGGCCGATAAAGCATGTCGCGGCGGACGTCACCTTCAAGGAAGCAAAGCGGGGCACCTCGGCAAAAAACTGAAAGTCTCCATGAGAAAGCGCTTCCCGAAAACTGGAAAATGGAACACAGTCAAAATATCGCCTCATGGCATTAAATGGTGCAAGGAGCCGCTTCTCTATCAGCGAGTATCCCTTTCGAAAAATCCAGTCACACGCGCGAACTCCAAGTATGCGCATCGCAAAAAGATCTGGAGCTCCCACCATTGGAGCCAGGGAGTGTTTACTCCAATAAGAGTTGGTGATTGAAATCGCAGGAATGCCTAACAAGTTTGCCGCGGTAGAAAGCGAGAGCCGAAAGTCCCCCAGGACAATATCAGGGCGAATTCTTTCCAGCAGTTTGATATCTTCCCGAACAGCCGCTATCAGCTCCCTAGACGTATAGGGAGGCAGGCCGTAATAAATGCGCTTCAAAAACTCGCCTTGTTGAAGCGAGGTAATATGCTCGCGTGTAATGCCATGCAAGTCCTCATCAAACGGCGGCAATTGGGATGACGCAAAGTGAACCGCGTGCCCGGCGTCACGAAGCCAACGCGCCACCACCAGCGGGCGAACAATGTGCGCCAAGGTGACTGACTCCCCAAATAGTGCAACTCGAAGCATTTCTCACCCCTCTCTTAACATGGTCGAACTTTATGAAAGAATGGTGCGTGACAATTGCGTCAAGGAGCTAATCTCGCGCAACTTTAGGTGGGCGGTTCGATATGACTGCGAGGCGCTATTGGGAATGTCCCGAAACTCCGAGAGTGTCTTCACTCGGTCAAAGAACTCTGTTAGCTGCACACCATCGACATTCAAAATGTCTATGAGAGGAAGGGTATGCCGCAGAATTGCCTGTATTGACGGACCAGCGGTGGAGAACCGTCGTCTCAGCTCGGACTGGGCCTCTCGGGTAGACTCCTCATAGACCTCGGGCGCCGAGATAAGTAGGAGACAGCGGTCAATATCGGTTAGGCCATATGACGGCTCACGTATGCGGCGTAGGTGTTCGTGTCCCAATCCATATCGTTTAATGCCGCGGGGCAGGATTGCGCCTTCCCCGCAGTTTACTCCCAGGGCAAGATGGAGAAGATCGCCAGGATTGCCGGATACCCAGCTGCAGGATTCACTCGACCAAATACGAGTAAACCCAAAAGTTCGAGTGTAATGTGAAGTATGGCGAGGATTGCAGACGATAAAGTAATCATCCGCGCCCTGGTGCACCGCCCACCAAATGACTGCATTGAACAGTATATGAGCAAGACTAGGGTGCTCGCGTGTGACCAACTCATTGGCCGCAAACCGTGTTCCTTCTACCATTATCCTACCAAGACGCTGATATTCGGCAAATGCCGGGCCAAATCCGATAGAAGAAGGAAGTCCCGCCGAAGTATCGAGAACCCCGCTGGTGGTAGCCGCCACCGTCCCCCCGACATATCCGACAAAAGTAACTGTCGGAGAGACCAAATCAAGTAGGGAGAAGCGAAGACCCGCATCAGTTTCAGTTGCGAACCCGGCGCGAACATAGGCCTGTTGAGCAAGTCGCCACGCCGCAACAAGCTCATCGAAAGACCGCGCCGGTCCAATATATCCAATCTCATCTGTCATGATGATATGGCCTCCTTCTTATCCTCATAACTTCGCACTACATTGCGCACATACTCTCTTGGATCAGGGATACACAGGCCTATGGCCGCCAGACAGGTTTGTGTCATCGAGTTATCAAACTGTTGTCGCTGCCGAGTGTAGGCAAAGACATGATCTAAAAACTCGAGTCGCTGCCGCGCTGGCTGTGACAACAGCGGACGAGCACAGGCAAGTCCCGCTCTATAGAGCAATTGGGGAACGCGCAAACGATACCCCGCGCTTCCAAATTCCCCGCCTTCAAAGCCTGCTTGAAAAAGTTCCTCGAGAGTCAGAGACTTATCCGCGCCAGTGCATTCATGAAGGATGCGCCCACTCCACTCTGCCCGTCTCATTGACTCCACTATAACGCGCGCGACAAAATCGACTGGAACAATATCAAGACGGAACCGGCCAAAGTGCGGAATGGCATAGCGAGTAAGCCGACCTGCGGTTAGGCTCAGCAGGTTATAGAAGATATGGTACTGACGGATTCGTCCTGACACGCTGTTGCCAACTATCATGCTGGGGCGATGTATCGTGATAGGCAACCTATCACGTACCGCCTGTTCAAATAGTTGCTCCGTCTGAGCCTTAGCCTGCTCATAATAGTTGCGAAAGGCGCGGGCACGATGAACAAACTCCTCACGCAGCACTCCTATGTCTCGTCCCGCCACACCGACGGAACTGACATATTCGACTTTTTCGAGATGAGCTCGATGGGCACGGCGAATCAGATCCAAAATATTGTAGGCCGGCTCAACTATGGTCTCAGCAGCTTCGCGTTCGCTCATACTGAGCTTAATAGGACTGGCGCAGTGGATAATATGAGTCAGACTTCCGGCGAGGCGGAGGTAGTCCCCCTCGGAAAGGTTGAACCGCTGCTGTCGCATGTCTGCATCCACAATTTCAATTTTCCCGCTTCCTAGCAGCAGCAGTTGTCGCTCTGTACTGTATCCCAAATAGGACAACACTTCCTTGGTACGGGTTAGAGCACTCTTTCCTCGCTTCGTGCGCACGAGAAGAACCAGACAGGTTGACTCTTCCTCAATCAATTGATTGAGGAGTTCAGATCCCAGTACTCCTGTGGCTCCGGTGATCAGCACTCTGCGAGCGGCAGTTCTTGTCACGACACCTCCTCGGCCTCGGAAATGACCTTGTAGTAGGGATCGATGACTCCCTGCGCCATGTGACGAGGTGGTACATGTCGATAAAGTTCATCAATAGCCGCACAAAATCGTTGTCGAAGAAACTTGCGCCTCACTTTTAGAGTCGCCGTTAGCTCTCCCCGCTCCACGCTCAGAGAGCGAGGCAAAATTGCCCAGCTATAAACCCGCTCATGCTGAGGCAGAGACCCGTTCACTTGCCGAATATGGGTTACCAAACCCTGTAGACTCCCCACCGTAAAACCGGGAATGGCCGCCAAAGCAACGAGGCATTTACTTTCATTTCCAAATACGCAGATATCCGAGACGCCGGGAACAATTTTCAAAGCCCCCTCAACCTTTGATGCCGATATTTTCCTTCCTGTCGAAGTCTTGATAAAGTCCCCACGTCGGCCTCTCAGAAAAAGAAACCCCTCTGGATCTAAGCGTCCCACATCCCCGCTCCGCAGCCAGTCTCGGCCACGCTTTACAAAGGTGCGCCTATTTCCCCGTTCTCGCTGTTCCCATACAAACTCGCTGACCCCCGGGCTCTGCACGTAGATCCCACCGCGCTTTGAGAGCTTTACTCTATTTTCACAAAGCACTCTTCCAACCGAACCGCTTCGCTGACTAGATACGGTGTTCAGTGCAATCGGTATGATGCACTCGGTCATTCCATAGCCCTCCAAAAGAGTCAGGCCTAAGTTTCGGGCAGTTTCATGAAGTTGCCGTGGTGCCGCGGCCGATCCTGTTACCATAAAACGTAGCTTCCC
>CAZPBV010000188.1:0-7044 GCA_964584675.1 uncultured Bdellovibrionales bacterium | reverse complement strand
GTCTTCGTCGATGAGTCCCGCCGCCAAGTCCGCATCGATGGCCATTTGCTTGCCCGGCAGGGCATCCAAGGCAAAGCGCGCCGCTACTTCGGACACGCGCGACGAACCGCGGGCGATAACTATGAAATTGACGACGGTCAGAATAAGAAAAATGATGATGCCGACAACGATCTCGCCGCGAATGAGGAAGGACCCGAAAGCCTGTATCACCTGACCAGCCGATCCTTGGCTCAAAATCAGTCGTGTGGAAGCGACATTAAGGCTCAGTCGAAAAAGAGTCGTCAGCAACAAGATACTTGGGAAGGACAAGAGCGCCAAAGCATTGGAAAGGTATAATCCGGCGAGAAGAAGAAGTACGGATAGCGCCAAATTGGAGACTAATAGGAGATCAAGCAGCATGGTGGGGAGTGGAAATAGAAGCATAGCGGTTACCAGCAGCAAGAAAACCGCCACCGCTAAGTCGCTCGCTCTTACCCCGTTCATTCGCATGTCTTTGTGAGCCCCCCGGTAGAATACTCGAATACCATGACTATGTAGAGTACCCTATTTGATACGTCTGGCGGGGACTTCCTCACCATTACTGAAACGCTTTGAGCACTTGAGAACCAAAACCTATGAGCAGGATCGAGATAAAGCCTAGGAACACAAGCCCGACCGGTCCGGTTGCTTGTAGCTCCAATTTCTTGATTTTTGCCTCGATTTTGGTCTCGCGTTGATTCGCAACCGCATCAGCTAGTTCCTGCAATTGCTTCGTAATTTCACCGCCGTGACGCGAAGTTTGCGCCAACGACATAAATGAGTGTTTGAGCTCGGTATGGCCCGAAAGCTTTCCAATCTCTACAAGCGCCTCATCAAGCGACACACCCGTCTTGATCAACTGCTGCACATGCGCAAGCAACTCGGTGACAGGATTGTGACTGTCACGCTCATCTGCCATAAGAACGACTCGCTGCAAACATGGGCCGACATCGAGCGAGCTGCTCACCCCTATCACCACCTGCTCAATGACAAGAGGAAGATAGAACATGATATCCTCCGCTCGGCGGGCAATAGCGCGATCAAGAAGAGAAAACGGTATCTGTAACCCAATCAGAACTCCAATGACGGCAAACAGGACAATATACTCTGCAGACCCCAAATAAACGCCTCCCACAATCCCGAGCGGAACAGTAATAAGCGGCGCAATGATTCGAACCCGGAAGAACCTTCGTTGATCGTCCCTTGAATAAAGACCGGCTTGAAAAAACTTTTCCTCCAAAGAAATTTTTTCTTTCTTCTTGGCACGCTTTCTAGTCTCGGCTTTGAGCTTTTCAAATTCTTCCCCAGTGGGATCTTCCTTGAGGCGCATGCGAACTTCGCTGGGCTTCCCCAACCCGCCCCCGGGGCCACCCATGAGAGAACGGATATTCGTTTGACGCCGCGGGGCGAGCACGAAATAGAATAGCGCACCGCCGGATGCAATGGCCAAAATAATCGCAACAATCCCTATAATGAGACCGGTTCCCATCTACACCCTAATCTTTGTCACCTGTCGAACCCAAAATATTCCAAGAAGAATAGCCACGATTCCAAACTGCCAGACCTGCCACCCGATTTCGCTCTGAATGGCGTCAAATACCAGCACGGGATAAGCAATTGCCAAATACACCTCAATGGCAACGAGCAAGCCAATAATCACCCATATGGACCCGCGCTGCATGCCGACTGCGGAGATTGCCGAATTTCTAAAATACTGCCGCTTACGGACCTGCTTTGATAGACGTTCAAGGGTATCGGACAGCGCGCCACCTACCCGCCGGCTTAGAAGGAGCGCCTGCACAAACAACTCAATTTCGGGGTGGCAAATATCCTCTCCAAACGCTCCAATTGACTTATCTTCACTCACTCCAAAACGCAGGCGCTCTATCATCATTTCAACTTCTTCCCGAACAAGCGAGCCCGGTTCAAGCCCCTGTGAGGCCGCCTCAAGCGCGCCCATGACGGTCATCCCCGTTTTGAGAAGACCTACGACGGACATAAGAAAGGATGGGTAATCGGCGTCAAATTTCTTAAACCGCCTATCCATCATATAATTAAGCAGCCAGCGCATAAAAAGCGGCCCAGCCGAAAGGGCAATGAGCCGCAATACCCATGCGAAATAGAGGCTCGCTATCGAGAATGACAAAAGGCTGATACCCACTTCAAAAAGATGGAATGCAATAATAGGCATATTCCACTGCGCAAACTTGAGCCTCTTTCTAAGCGTTAGCTCGGATGAATTTTTCTCGGGCGACCGAAGTTCAAAATTCTTGAGCATTTCGTCACGATGACTGTCCGAGTCGCCGCGCAATGCCGCCGAAGCCCCTGGCGCGGTACGTTGAGAACCAACCAGGTTGCGCATACTGGGGTTACCGCCGCCTGAGAATAATTTCTGCGGAACCCCTAATAAAAATGCCAGGGCGATAAATCCCAGAATGCCAACGACGATGACCACCATTACGAGAGTCGTATCCATGGCTATTCCCCTACCGCCGCGCCGCCTTGCTCGGCTGACTCACCGCTTCCGATCCAACACTACTAAAGGTTAGCTCGGGAGGAGCATCTCCAAGGAAAATTCCGTCCGCGGAAAGCACTTCCTCAAACGAACTCGTCCACGACTCCACTCGCCACATCGGACGGTCACCAACCCGATGATAGCTAAACATTGGCCGCACCTGAATCGAACCCTCCACAAAATGACCCACTTCGATGACCTCGCCAACGCGAGGTTTTCCCGTGCCCTTCTCTCGAAAAAGCCAAATAACCAGATCCACCGCCAAGGCAATCTGTTGTCTGATGATATCAATCGAAACCGACTTTTGGGCCCGCCCAAGCAAGCTTTCGAGACGAACCAGCGTTTCACGGGCATTTCTGGCATGAATGGTCGACATTCCAACATGGCCCGTTTGAGCGCTCTCTAAAAAGGCCTCCGCCGCGTACGGTGTGCGCATTTCGCCTAATATCACCCGGGTTGGCGTCATACGAAGAGTAGTCTTAATGTGCTCTTGCAGAGTTACTTCACCAACACCTTCCACGTTTGGGGGCCGCGAGACAAGCGACCGAAAATATGGATGATTGAAGTTAAGTTCCGGAGTGTCTTCGACCGCCACAATTGATTCGTCCGGGCCAAACTGTGTACCGAGACACTTCATGAGAGTGGTCTTCCCAGTCCCCGTCTCACCAGCTACCATCATGGTGACCTGTCCGCTTCGAATGAGACTTGCCAGGTACTGCACGACCAACGGGGGAGCAACTTGGTATGTCACCAAGCTTTCGAGATTAGTTTCCATGAGGCGTGGAACGCGAATACAGAGAAGCGGCCCGCGCGACCCGCATACGCTTTCATGAATCGCACAAATACGGATTCCATTCCCCAGTGATGCATCAACGGTATGCTGTTGCGTCGAAAGGGACTTACCAACCCGTAGAAGAAGACGATCAAGAAAAGCAACATAGGCCTGATGGTTGGGCCAATGAAGACCGGTGGTTTCGCTTATTTTTCCGCGCTGCAATACGACGGTCTGATAATCATACACATGAATGTCAGTGACTTCTTTATTATCGATGAGCGGCTGCAGCACGCCCCAGCCCATCAAATCCTTTTGAAGATGAATAATGATGTTAGCCCGCTCAATATCATCTATGGATTCTGAACGACGCTTGAGAACCTTATCGACCGCCGCCGCAATGGTGGATTCGGCTATGGTGATATTGCCGTCTTGTCCACCGGCCAACGTATGCTCGGCACCGAGCTCCCGGCGAGCTTCACGCAATATGGTGCTGGCAAGCGGAGAGAGCTTGCTACGAGTATGTACCGCGGACCTATTAATACTTCCTGATTGAGCCGATCCTCCTGCTGAAGGTCGCGAGACAGGCGCTGAGGTTGGGGAAACAACAGCCGGCATTGACTCAGACTTACCGCCTGCCCCCGGCAGAGCAGCGCTTCGAGCGGGTCGGCCCTGAGATGCCCGCGTAGAAAAGAGCCCTAGGAGGGAATCGTTATCTTTAGAATTTGATCCGGTGCTCATGCTCCCCTCAACCTTCCTCCCTGTCCCAACAACCGATCAAGCAGTTATTGCACTCGCAATTCCAGCTTGCTTCCACAACCCTATTCGGCTCACCTTGCTGGAGCCGCACAACCTTCATGAACTACTCTGCCAGCGGCTCAAGCTTGCCATCCGGCTTAATGCAGTACCTCACGCCACCCATGGTTACCGTACCGCCGCAATCATTCTTAACTTGGGCTGCTTCATTAAAAAGATCATCCAAGGTTGTGGTGTTCGCCTCCATTCCCTTGCCAGGATCGTTATCACCGCGAAGTTGCAGGGTGAGAGAACCGGTAGTTTGCGCAAGATTAATCTTTGCCGCATCGGCAGCTGTTACCAGCAATGTAACGGTACTGGGTACAGGTGTGCCGGGTTGAACTTTCGAATCTGTATTTCTCTCAGCCGAAAGAACCTTGGCGTTTTGCACTATCATTGTTATCCCCGGGCGACCACGCACATTCGATGCCCACATGACATCGACGCGCGCATTGGGCCGCACCCAACCTTCTACTGCGCTTCGAGCATCGACGCTGATGGTGACGGCACGATACCCTTCGGGAATGTTAGCAGTAATCTGATTGGTCGGCCGAACACTGGTAATGTAATCACGGTGCAGAGGCTGTCCGGCTACGATTAAGGAACGGGCGAACTGGCCTTGAATCTCTTCAAAGTCACGCACCACACGCGGCGATACTCCCACCTGTGGACGGGATTCACGACGAAACATGCCCGGCTCAAGAGGCTTTCCTGCCTCAACATCCTGAACCGGCACCAGGACGTCGACCATCTTTACTTGGGGCTCCACAGGAGCTTCCACTTGAACAGGTTTAGGGCTAGAGGCAGAGGCTCCCGAATATAGGGCGAGAAGCGCGACGAGCGAACAAACTACAACAAGCACGACGCCCAAGACGATAAAGATGCGCGCCTTATCAGACTGAGCACCGGAATGAACACCGCCAAAGTGCCGCGACATAAAACCTCTCTCCCCATTTCACTATAGTACAAAAGGCTCGAGCAACCTTCACTTCTTTACAGCCCGAATCCTTCCTCACCCGAGATGAGAGGCCCGCCCCTCATCTCGGATGCCTATTCTACCCTTCCTTAACAGCTACGTGGGGAACGCGCGCCAAAGAAAGGAAATTGTAGAACTAACTATTAATACCACTGTTAATCTGAGAGAACTTACTAGACACGCTTGTTCCAAGTGTTCTCACAGCAACGATACAAACCACCGCAATCAATGCGACCAACAAAGCATACTCCACAAGCGAAGCGCCTTGTTCCTTCTCATTAATGACATCGGCAGTCTTCGTATTATTCTCCAGCTGATTATTAGTATCGTTCATAGCAGTCCTCCAGTTAATCAAAAATCATTTATTACCAAATAGTTACATACCGTTTCCAACGATATTCCCTACGTACTACCCAAAATTAGCCGTAGGAGCACATGTCATTACAATCAAGTTCTGACGCTGTGCCCCAACAAGGACCCCGAATAAACTAGAGCCCCACCAATCCTAGAAGCTAAGATGCCCAAAATACAGTAACGACACAAGTTATTTCTGTCGTCACAATCAGTGCCATGCTTTAGCTTGCAAGAAACATGCTGAATACAAATTATCGCCAACAGTATCCCGGTCCTCAAAAGGCGCTATCGCCGATGGTTCCTCATCAGTTACCCCTCCCGAAGATACGGCCCAACCACCCGCCGCCCTGACCCTGATCTGAACTAACATAGTTTGAAGCCCCTCCTTTTGCCTCATCCCCTTCGATTACGCCGAGCTCAGCAGCAACTCGCTCCAGTACCACCCTCGTCTGCTTCTGACCCATGCTATAGAGTGTTCTTCCACTGCCAGGCCATAGGGCGGCTTTGGGATCATTTGGAACCGGCGGTAAGCGCCAGGGGGCTTCTCCGAGTTGGTGGGCAGGCTCGAGTTCAGCCGCAATTTGAGAAACACCAAGTAAAGCTCCCGAGTACGGATTGACTAAAAACACTATCCTTTCCACTCCACCGACCAAGGTTTTGACAAATGTCAAATAGAGATCGACAGCGGTAAGCCCCAGAATCGTGTCGTCAATCACAATCAGGACGACATCTGCCGCGCGCATAATGGCTCCAGTAGCAGGTCCTAAGCGACCTCCGGTATCTACAATGACGACATCAAACAGAACTCTTGAAAGATCCACAATTCGCTGCGCTATAGTCATGCCGTCGGTATGGCACACGAGGTCCATCGATTCAGCCATACGATCGGGAGGCATGAGAACGGAGACCTCGCTACTAATAGGGATCAGGGCATCTTTCAGTGATTCACGTGAAATCTCACGACTGCCATTAACCCACGCGCTCAATACCTTGGCTTCAACGCCATTAACCGTTAACGAACGACTTAAATCCCTCGTTTCAACATCGAGATCCCACAACATGCACCTTCGATGCTGAACACTGCATACTTCCGCCAGAGCGGCCGCGATGGAAGTAGCCCCAACACCTCCTTTGGCATGGGTCACGCATATCACCCGGCCTTCTCGTGTTCTTCCCTCGCGTCGAAACTCGGCATGAATGGCCACGAGTTCCTGCAGAAAATCGAGCGGGCTGGCACTATCCGGAAAAACCTTTCTGACGCCTACCGAGTGCGCTGCACGAAAAGCTCCGCCACCATAGGCTTCGTCAGTTACAAACATGATAATATGAAGCCATGGGGCGACTGACATGGCCTGACGAGCTATCCCTGTCGCCCGCTCACCTAGACCAGACCCAAGTACTAAGACATCAGCCTCTCCTACTCTCTCAGCATACTCCCGATCCGAGACCAGCTTTACTTTGAGGTCCAGCATCTCCATATCGCTCTGGTTAAACGCTTCAATGCGTTTTGCGCAGTAGGCCTGCGATTCCATGCTGACATCAACGATAAGAAGCTTCATTTTTTCAGGACCCTTTTTACAAAACTATACTCGCCGCCAATGAATTTGCCTTGTT
>CAZPBV010000187.1:6087-7087 GCA_964584675.1 uncultured Bdellovibrionales bacterium | reverse complement strand
TCAACACCTTCGGCCGCGAGCACGATCGCTTCTTGCCCACCCGCGCGAGCCGCGCTCATTTTGAAAAAAGAGGGTGTGATGTTGTTTGAGGTGTTGCATTACCTCTTCACTAGGCGACTTTGTGATGAGTAGTTCAGCCCCGAGATGGTTGGCCAGCTGCCGCAAGTCCGGTCCTGGTCCTTCCCAGAGGGCTTGTTCTTTACTAGCTTTTGGCGCAATGAGGCGAGGGGCCCGATGCTTGGTAGAAAGAAGCAAAATGAGGTCCTGTGCAGAACTGCCCGTCAAGTAGTAGAAGTCGCTACTTTGGCGAAAGGGAAATGTTTGGTCGCGGCTCTTAGTGACGTTTGTAGCGCTTGAGACTACGAGGGCGGACGCGCTATGCTCAGCCTGCATGAGGTTGAGGGCGGCCTTTAAACGCTTGCGATGGTTGGCGGTAGGGGCAGATTGGCTCACGGGGTAGAGCCTAACTCCTTGGAGCGGCATGGACAATATTGAGATTTTTCAGATCCAACGTGTGGTCAAAGAGGTCGAGCTTGAGCCTCGTTATAAGCATGTGCATCACTCAACCGCCCTTCTTTTGTTGGAAGAATCTCGCATTGCGTTTCTTGATCATATTGAGTGTCCGCTGGAATCCTATCTTTCTCAGAAGCTCTTTCTGGTCATTTCTCGCATGGAGGTTCTGTACAAACGTGAAATTCGCGCCGAGCCGGTGAAAATCACCTGTGAGAATCCGCGTATTAGCGGTAAACGCGTCTCCCTGGATCAGCGAATATTGAATGAGCGTGGCAAGGACTGTGTCGTTGCGGTAGTGGAAATGGCCTTTCTTTCCGGCCATACCGGTCGTTCCATGGCCCCTCCGGATAACTTCCTAGAAAGATTCGTTATTTGTTCTCGCCAGGAATGAATTGGTCTGGTTCGTATAGCAGCTGCAGAGTGCGGGTGAGTAAGGCAGGCTGAGGCTTCGCTCACCCTTTCGCTATTTGACCTGGCCATGAATACC
>CAZPBV010000187.1:0-6077 GCA_964584675.1 uncultured Bdellovibrionales bacterium | reverse complement strand
AGTATACTTCGTAATTCGATATTGTTGAGGTAGGACACATGAAAGAAGGAATTCATCCAGAGTATCACGCGGCGACAGTACACTGTGGGGGATGCGGAGCAACTTTTACCACTGGTTCAACTATGTCAGAGATTCGGGTCATCGTGTGCTCAAATTGCCACCCTTTTTATACCGGAAAGCAAAAATTGCTCGACACTGAAGGTCGCATTGATCGTTTCAAACGCAAATATGCAAAATCTGGCAACACCAAGGCCTCCGGTGGTGACACTCCGGCGAGCGCGTAGCGGTCTAACGCTATTCTCGATCGTCTGTGTTTTTCGACTCTGTGTTTTTCGACTCTGGGTTTTTGGACTAAGTGTTCTTGGCCTTGGCGGTTGCGATGGTGGTCCCCGAACTGGTCTGGGGCCAGGTGACAGTCCGCCGGTGTTGTCTTTGACCGATCTCTCGGGAGAGCCGGCTTCGCTTAAAGATTACCAGGGTAAAGTTGTTCTACTGAACTTTTGGGCGAGCTGGTGTGCTCCCTGCCTGGACGAAATGCCGGAGTTAGAACGCCTCTATACGGCTCTGAGCGCTCAAGGCTTTGTTGTTGTGGCTGTGGGTGTGGACGATTCGCCCGAGGAGTTGGCCCGCATCAGAGATCGCTTCAGTCTTTCATTTCCTATCTTGGTTGATACGGCCGGGAGCGCAAAGTCGCTGTACCATCTGGCAGGGTTTCCAGAGTCATTCTTTATGGACAGAAGCGGGCGTCTGGTGATGGTGCTCGATCCTTCCGACTCCAATCCTGTCGTGCGTGTTATCGGACCACGCTCCTGGGGTTCCGACCAGGTCAAGACACAGGTCCGAGCGCTCCTTACCACATCCGACGGGGATCGATGATTCCTACCCTTTTTCACCTTGGCCCTTTCCCGGTCCATAGCTTTGGCCTCATGGTGGCGCTGGCCATGATTGCCGCTATGACGCGCGCTGGAATGAGTTTTAGAAATAATGGCCTTCCAGCCGAGATTGGACGTTCGTACGCGTTTATTGGAACCATCACCGGGCTCGTAGGGGCTCGGGTTTGGTTTGCGCTGGAGAACTACCATCTACTCGTCAAGGATCCGCTTAGTGTCTTATTGAGTAGCGCCGGTTTTACCTTTTATGGTGGCTTTATTGTTTCTTTTGTGGTCATCGTGGCTCTTTCGCGAAAGGATCGAATACCATTTGCGACTCTTGCTGACTCTGTCGGTCCTTGCTTGTGCCTTTGCTACGTGGTGGGTCGCTTGGGCTGCCAGCTTTCAGGTGACGGGGACTATGGCATCCCAACGGGGTCATGGTTTGGCATGTCCTACGCTGCGGGAGTCATTCCTACACCGCCGGGAGTATCTGTGTATCCCACCCCTCTATTTGAATCTGCATTTGGCGCGGCGATTTTGGTCGCCCTTGTACGAGCGGAGAATCATGGTTGGTGGCAAGTTCCTTTTCGGCGGGCGGCATTGTACTTTGTGACACTTTCCCTTGAACGCTTTAGCGTTGAGGCTTTGCGCGCCACCCCGATAGCCTTCAACCTTCCTTACAATTTAGGGGGATTGTCTCAGGCTCAGTGCATTGCGCTCGGACTGGGTCTTTTTGGGGTGCTCTTGGGGATCGCAGGCTCTAGAAAGCGACACCATCCATGAGCTATGGCGGTAATCTTTAGGTCTCTCCGATAACCGGTTTAACGAACTCTTCTGAGCATTGCAACGGATGTTCGAATCAGGTTTCTTGTGGTCGAGCTCCTAACGGCGTTTACGCCCCTTGCCGGGACGAGCCTCATCATCATCGTCGTCCTCTTCCTCGCTTTCATCGTCATCGGCGTCAAGATCGTCATCATCAAGGTCCTCGTCAACATCATCGTCGTCATCATCGAGATCGTAGTCATCGTCTTCTTCGTAGTCGTCGTCTTCCTCTTCTTCCTCCGTCGCAGAGGCGAAAACGGTTGGATCGATCTCTTCGATAGCCTGAGTGAAGTGCGACAGGAGCGACGCGAACTCTTCAGATGTGTGTTCTTCGCTTTCTATAATCGTTTCAACAATTGCGCGCAATTCAGTTGCCATGGCAGCTTCCAGCTCCTCGCTGCCTTCTGATTCCTCCTCCTCTTCCTCGTTCTCATCCTCGGAGGCCTCAATGCCGAGATCGTCTCTCAGAGCTTCCTGTAGCTCAGTATAGGCATCCATAAGTTGATTAAGTGCATCTATCAATTTCTCTGCTGCTTTCATGTTCCCTTAAGCTCCAGTCGTTTTAGCAATCCGTAACCGTTCCGGGGGTCGATCACATAGGGGTACGGAGGATCTTGTCTACCAACCCCTCAGGGGTTGATTTGCGAAGCAAACCGGGGTGACAATACCTAACCGCTCACAAAATCTGTCGTCCCCGATCAGGGGATGACAAGAAATGGCGGCTCAATCCGAGACTTCGCGTCTACAACAATCTTGAATTGCTGCCATTCTTACCCGTGTGAACGGTTACTGCAATCCCAAGCTAAAGCAATTTATGAAGGAAAATCAAGATGTATACTCGCCGCCCATGGGTTTGCCTGGTTCGTAGAGCGGCGGCGGGTTCAACAAACTTCATGGCAAGGGCCTCGTGGGCCCTTGCAGCTTGTGCGGCGAGTATTTGTTGTCCCTCCGGGGGTATACGTGCAGCCAATCAAAGTATGTGCATTTTGATTGGCTGCACGTATGTCCATGCCAGAATTGCCGTTTTCGGCCCCCATAGAATGCGAGCCTTTGCGAAGGGTTATCATACTTTGTCGAATTTGTTCTTTTCCAAACATAGAGGAGCCGTTACAGTTAAGGGTCAACTATTGATAGGGGGATTTGGCATTGTTGCTTCAACTACATAGATATTGCGCACTTGTTGCTTTGCTGATTGTCCTGGGTTGCCAGGGATACTCAGTAACCGGAGGTCCGGGTAGGACGGTAAATCCTAAGCTCATGAGCACGGTGTCCGAGGGGGCGGCGTTGTTGCGGGTTAACTCTATCCTGGTGACGCCGATTGTCTTCAGTCCGCAGGCAAGAATTGCTCAGCATCTCGATCAACAGTACGAAGATGCCTTGGAGGAGGCCCTTGCTCAAAACGTCGGCGTGAAAATTGAACGAGCGGCGAAATTGGCAAAGTCAGACCTCGCTTCCGACCAGCGCTACAAGGGTGAGGGGCAAATGGTCAAGGCGGTTGGAACCACGGCAGTCATGACTCAGCAGCAGGCGATGGCTCTGGCGCGTTCGCATGGTCTCGATAGCGTGATAATTGCCACGGTAAATGACTTCAAAGAGCGCAGCGGTTCTGCGGCCGGATCTTCTGACCCTGCGCGCGTGGATTTGAGTATGCAGCTTTTCTCAGTCGGCAACGGAAGTTTGATCTGGGCGGCGAGCTATCATTTTAAGGACGAGGCAATTACCGACAATTTGTTCCGGTTGTCCGACCATGTTAGCGGCTCTCAAACGGGGAACAGCGGCATTGGATGGCGTTCGGCTCATGAGGTCTTGAGAGCGGCCTTGGCCATGGCATCCTCAGATCTAGGACAGAAGCGGGCCTCATCCTTTGGTGTGAGAGAAGGCGACGCTGCCGCTACCCGGTGAGTAAGGAGAGGTATGGCAAAACAGAGAAGGTCACCGACTCGCAGGAAGTCCGCGGCTCAGGATGAAGAAAAAACACCGTCTCCGTGGTCTCAGAGCTGGCTCGATGAGGCTCTTGCTGTTTTATGTTTTGCCTGCGCGCTCTTCTTGCTCTTGAGTTTTGCTTCGGAGGTCAACTACCGGCTGGTAGAAGGCGGCATGGCCGTACATAGCCCCCGCGCCAACCTCGTAGGGCCAATGGGACATGTGACGGGCACCATTCTTGTTGGAGCTCTCGGGTGGTGCGCTCTGGTTCCAGTCGTCTTGCTTTTAGGGCTCTCGGTGTATCTGTGGCGCTTGGACTCGCCAACTACGTTTGACTGGGTCAAGCTTGGCGTGCGTTCTCCCGTGGGAGTTGTCGGTGTTCTTTTAAGCGCCTGCTCCTTGGGAGCATTGGCGTGGGGATCGTGGGGAGGAGGAACTATCGGGCAGGCGATTGCTGAGCCGCTGCGCAATCAGTTTAACCTCGTCGGAGCCGTTCTTCTTGGAACAGCCGGGCTCATGTTGTCCCTGGCCTTGGGCACAGGGCTCTCGGTGCTTGATATCCTGTCAAAACTCTGGCTTGCGTTTTCGTACGTTGCCACATGGCTATTATTTATTCCAGTTCTGGCGGCGCGCGGTGTTGTGTGGCTTGTTGGGCAGGCTTGGGCGGCCCTGAAGTCTCATATTTCAAAAGCGCTCCCAGCTTTGGCCCGCTTGCGTGCCATGCGCCAAGCCCGAGAGGAGCTTGAAGAGCCTCTCCCCAAACCGCGACGGCGAAGGAATCGGGTTGAGGATTCGGACGACGCCGAACGGGAGGCGGAGCGTGTAACTTTGCCGCCGATTGAGGTGGTAACAACGGAAGAAGCGCCGGAGCCGCCCGCAACCCATGTGGTAGTTAAACGTCGGAAGGGCGCAACCGGGGGGGCCGAGCGGGAGTTTGTGAGACAGCTCGAAATCGCGGATGAGCCTGATGCAGAGCTTCTCGTTGCTTTCAAGGATTATAAACTTCCCTCACTTACCCTTCTCAGTAAGGGCGAGAGTAGCGCTGGCGGGGAAGATGATGAAGAACTGCGGGGAAAATCACGACAGATTGAACTCAAGCTGCGTGATTTTGGAATTATGGGGCGGGTAACTCAGGTTCATCCGGGGCCGGTTATCACCCTCTTTGAGTTTGAGCCGGCGCCGGGCATTAAGGTTGGAAAGATTGCGGCACTGCAGGATGATTTGGCGATGACTCTGCGAGCAACATCCATTCGAATTATTGCTCCGATTCCGCGGCGAGGAACCGTTGGTATTGAGGTTCCGAACCGCAACCGCGATATCGTGCGTCTACGAGACGTGTTGGAAAGCGACGCTTTTGTAAACGCAGAATCTCTTCTCACGGTATGTGTCGGCAAGGATACGTACGGAGAACCGGTCGTGGCTGACATTGCCACCATGCCGCACCTTCTGATGGCCGGAGCCACCGGGACCGGTAAATCGGTTTGTATTAATGCCGTCCTTTTGAGCCTCTTATACCGCGCCAGTCCGGCCGAGCTTGGGCTCATCCTGATTGATCCAAAGATTCTTGAATTGAGTGTATACGAAGATATCCCGCATTTGCGTGTTCCGGTGGTGACCAATCCGCGCCAAGCAAAGGCGGTATTGCAGTGGGCTGCTGATGAAATGAACCGTCGCTACCGTGTCATGCAGCGTTTCGGAGTGCGTAACATCGACGGATACAATCGAGTTGTGCGAGGAGACCCGGAAAAAGGCGATCGTCCCGTTCCGCTCGATGCTCGCGTGGTAAAATTGACCGAGGAGTCGATAGTAGAAGAGGGGATCCTTGATAAGGCCGAGTCGCCTGAGGACGCGCGCGATCTTATGGTTGAAAAACTTCAGCCGTTGCCGAAGCTGGTCATTGTCATCGATGAGCTGGCCGATTTGATGTTGTCGGTAGGCAGAGACATTGAAGAACTCATTACCCGTTTGGCTCAAAAAGCTCGCGCGGCGGGTATTCACCTTATCGTAGCCACGCAGCGTCCGTCGGTGGATGTTATCACCGGGCTCATTAAGGCCAATTTTCCTGCGCGACTCTCGTTTCGGGTCTCAAGCCGCATTGATTCGCGAACTATTCTTGATTCCATGGGTTCCGAGAAGCTGCTTGGACGCGGTGATATGCTGGTCATGTTCCCTGGAGCCGAGGCGCTGCGGCGGGTGCACGGCGCTTTTGTGTCGGACGGTGAGGTGAAGCGGGTCGTTTCCCACATTAAGTCATGCTGCGGTCCGCGCTACGATGAGCGCATCATGCGGGTATGCGAGAAGGCACTGGAGGAGGAGTCGCAGAGCTCTGAGTCGGGACCGGCGGATAGCACTTTGGGCGAATATGATTCTATGTATGATAAGGCGGTGGAGCTGGTGGTCCAAAAAGGGCAGGCTTCTACTTCGATGATTCAACGCGCCTTTCGCATTGGTTATAACCGG
>CAZPBV010000186.1:0-7119 GCA_964584675.1 uncultured Bdellovibrionales bacterium | reverse complement strand
TGGCCGTGCCAGTCCTGAGTCAAGAACTGCAGAATTCCTCGAATGGTTCTCCCAATCCAATAAGGAGAAAACGGATCTTGCTGGTACAGGAGCAACTTGGTGAATCTGAGGCGCGGAAACGTGAATCGTCCGCCATCTCAGGCCGCAAGATATTCACCATCTCCGAAGGTCCGCCAACCAACGAGGCAGCTCTGAGAGACAGCACTGAGGGACATCACGATACTGACAAATGGCGTGTTCCCCCGTCATCCGCCATGCTTTATCCGCATGCCTCCATGAGGTATCGCCGCGGCCGTGGCAGTCGGTTGATGGAATTCATTAAGTCCATTTGGTAGCCTGTCTTGCTAAGTCATCTATTTCCAAGCACAGTGAGTACATGCCGGATTCTCTGCTTGAATATGTGAGGAAGTTGATGCAGCCATTGGCTGCATTCAAGAGTTCTGTGGTGGAGGGCGTCGAACCAATGCCGGGCGACGCATCGCGCAGGCAGTTTGCTCGAGTTTTCTTTTCCCAAGGAAAAATATCACGCGCAATACTTGTTACACACCCAGTGATGCCGGACGCTCGCGCTCCTGAATCAGCGGAGAGATCCTTTGTGGAATTGGGCCGCTATTTCAGAGAAAGAGGGATAGCCGTTCCGTTCATTTATCACTGGTTTCAAGATAGCCATGCTATTTTAGTTGAGGACGTTGGAAATCTTGGGCTGTGGAGGTTTGCTGAAAATCGAGTGCCCCCGGAGGGAGAGGTTGTCAAAGATATTTTAGGAGATAGCTGGAAGCAACTTCTCTTTGAGAAGGCAATGGCAGTTATTAAGCAATTGCAATCCCTTCCCCATGACCGCAACTCTCGAGCGTTTCAGCGCGGTCTTACCTTTGAGCGCTATCGTTCTGATGCCCAAGAATTTTTGGACTACTATGCTATTCCGCGAAACCTAAAGCCATCTGAGCAAGGTGCTCTCAAAAAGATATTCGACGGGCTCTGTGAGACTATCATGTCGTTTCCCCAGGCCCTCTCCCATTTTGACTTTACCGCTCACAACCTCTTTGTATCTGCGGAAGGGGACATTCGGGTATTAGACTTTCAGGACGCCCAACTTGCTTCTCCCGCGCGCGATATTGTTTCTCTGATTAATGATCGCGGCATGGATGAAACAGTGGGCGCATCTCTACACTCGCGGCTGTTGAGCCGATACCAGGAAATTATGGCTACGGGCCCGGAATTTGCCGAGCAGTATGATCTCACGCTGCTCCACTGGGATTTTCGGGTAACGGGGCGTTTTCACAAGTTGACCGAAACTCTCAAGACCGACAAGTACATGCAGTGGGTTCCCGGTACCTTAAGACGATTGGGCCGCACTCTAAAACGCTCGTACCGCCGCATACACGGGATGGAAAGTGCTTTGGAGATTTTGGAAAGATTTTCGGCTGAGGTGCGTGAAGGAATGGGGTAGCGAGAGAACAATTGCGGCCACCCGAGGCGAGGCCGTGAATGGACATAGGGTGCGCCCGGGTGCCGCTCGCCGTTATGTCCTTAGGGAATTGCGTCAAAACCTTTTTGACGCAATTCCCGTGCACGCCCGGATGGCGTGCGCGCGGAGTGGAGCGTAGCGTAACTCCGCGTAGCGACATGAGATTCGCGCCGCTTCACGCGCGAATCGAATTTGGAGCGACTGAAAAACCGCCAGGGATGGCGGTTTTGAAGCAGTTCCTTAGCGATATTTCACAAATTTCTTGGGAGTCAGCCCAATGTCTTTTATGATTTGGCGTCACAAGATCGGAGATAAATCTCTCCCTTGATGAATAGGAATCGTTGTACAACGACCATCTGGATGGCGAAACTGCTTGTGAGAACCTCTCTGGCGAACTTCGACGAAACCCATCGCAACCAAAATTGAAACCACTTCTTTGGGTCGAAGCACCGGAAGTTTGATGCCCATATATTAGGCTACCAGAGTCTGCAATCCGACAAATTCCGAATGTGCTGCGGGACTTCCATCTTCCAACAACATTTGGAGAACCTCTTGAAGATTTTTACGGAGCTCATCGAGAGATTTGCCCTGTGAATGGCACCCCGGAAACCCGGGAACATGTCCAACGAATAGACCGGTTTCCTCACACTTTTCTACTACAGCCGTATATAATTTTTGAGTTCGCTTTTTGGATCGAGGAGTTCTTTTTCTCATCGCATTAGCTTAACAGATTAATTGAATAAGCTCTAGAAGGCAGTTAATATGTGAAAAGGACAGAATAAATGCATCCACCCGACCGCAAAGCAGACAGTGACGATAACCGTGTGTGCTGCACATGATGATAACGTTGATGGTGGCTTACCCCGCCGTAGCAGGCGGAGGGGGGGGAGTAGTTTGTCCAGGCAGGTGAAGCCGAAGGACGAGCAGAGCCCAAGGGGACCACAAAGTTCGCGTTTTGCAAACCCCAGATAATTAATCACCAAAGGTGGGCTAGTGACATAACAGTAGTAAACTAGGAGCATGCGGGCCGCTCATGAAGGTATTGGATTTTGGAATTTTTTGCGGCCAGTATAGTGTTATTTCATGGTGTTGTTTCTCTTGGGGGCTTCGGACATTTTCAGTGTCGTTCGGTGTAAATTCAGAGAGTTCGTGTGTTTGATAGTCGAGTAAGTACCCTCAGAGCTAAGGATGTTGTAGCGCAAATTCGAATTGCAGGACATCCCTTGTCGGCGTCGCAGGTCGTGGTGGCAGAAGAGCTGGCTCAAATCATGGAGAACAGATCTCCAAGCGACAAGCCGTGCGTGATTTTGATTGAGGGGCTGGAGGGCTGTGGTACAAAATCACTTGTTCGCGGGCTAGAAGATAGAAATCTCATAGGTGAAAACACGGGTTGGCGTAATGGCGTTATTCGCAATACCCCATATCCAATTGGTGCTCTTAGAAAGTTGCGGGAGCATTGCCCAGAAGTCAGAGGAATGGTCTTTTCGTGTGATATTCTAGGTGCTTCCCCCTATGATCCTGAGATTGACGTGGTCCGCATCGTAAACCATGGATTCACTCAGGAAGAGATTGTCGAACGGCTGAGTAGTAACAGGCATTCCTTCGATAATCCCCGCGTAATTAGAGAGATAGCAGACTCCTCATTCGGAAGCCTCGAAATTGCTAATGCCATCGCGGCAGAGGTGGGTAGGGAGCCGTACAACACTGATGTTGTTAAACGGGGTGAGTATCTCTTATTCCGCTCTGTGGGTGCTCTTCTCCGTCTGCCGCACCAGGATATTATTGATAGACTCGCTCAACTTCATAACATTGCCCCAGCTAAATTAGCCGAGGTTGTGTGGCCGACTCCTTTGCCGTTAAGGGAAAATATCAAAGGCGTAGAAGTGCGGCGCGCCCCCTATCTTGGATCTGATGGAATGAACTATGTTGTGCTTCCATCCATGATAGCGGACCTGGTTCAGGAGATGCTAGCTGACCTGAACCCCTCAGAGGGGGTTATTGACTTGGGTTGTGGGGGTAGCCCCGATAGTACAGTTATGAAACAGGTCGCTGAGCGATTCCCACAACTCGCTTTCCACGGTGTTGATCGCGCACTCCGTCTCACTGGAGAAGGAAGTTTGGGTGGGAATATTATCTGGCGTCGCCAAGACGCCCTAGAATTTTTGAGAAGTGAACCTCCAACAGCCAGGGTGATGGTGTTGTCACAAATGTTGAGCTACTGCTCGAGAGATTATGCGAGCAATCTAGCGCATGAGTGCTACCGTGCCCTTCCCCTAGGCGGGGTTGTTTTTGTCTGTAATTACATTGCAGGGGGTGTCGGTACAGGGGACGTTGCTCCCGATGGATCGAATCCGGGAGTATATGAGTATGGGGAAGGCGCCGTGCCTGATATTTTCGTGCCGGCAGGATTCGCAGTCAGGCGTACAGTTGATTTGGAGTATGTCGTCGATGGAACCTGTGAGGAATACAACAATCTATTGAAATTAACTTCCCTTGTCCCCTGCCAACCAGAGCATCAGTGTAGAATGGCCCGTTGTTGGGTGTTCGAGAAAAAAGAGTAGCCTTCCCGGTGAGTTAGGTTATTGGTTGTCTGCAGAGCTGCTCGAATTCGTCTGTGCGGTGAAAATCAGGTTGCGCCGATGAGATTGTCGCCCAACTGAGAGCTGTTCCATGGTGCATAGCGCTGACATTGGCGCGCGAAGCCTCGGTAAAGTCTATTTGAACAAAGAGATCCGAGCGGCTTCGCCTCAAGCTGACTCATTTGCGGGGAGTTCTCGCCAAGTTTATCGAGAACTGGAAGCAGCGTCGCAGCGAGGGCTGCGTAAATTTATTTTTTGCGCCACATCCCCCCCCCGGTACCCCATAACGCTGGTATCGGTTGCTACCAGGGAGGAGTTTTATGAGTCTTTTTCAGGACCGGCGCGCACCAACGGGACCCACACGCGCGGAGCGGGATCACGCAGCCCTTCAATCGTTCGATACCGCTCTCGCAGGCGGCATGCAGGTATTTCCAGCAAATTCGGTGGGGCGGGGCCTCTACCCCCACGAGAGGTCTCCCCTGGTTGACCGTGCGAGGGTCGCCATCAAGAATGAGCGCGACCTAGGCCACCAACCGGCGGTTCAGCAGATTATCTATTTTCCGAATGCGAATGACGTTGGCCCGTTCCTCGCTCAAGCGAACAAGGGAAGAAGTACGCCACTATGCGTCCACGACTCCAGCCCCCACACGACCCTTCCTGATGCCGTGTTGGTGGTGTTCAATAGGTAGGGTTCGGGAAGCTTCCCCGTGGTTCGCAGCGAATGCAGGCCGGATTCAGACTCGAGATGCTGCACGCCCCTGCAGAATGCCGCAGCCTAGCCCCGCAATTTTATGGATGCGCCGCAGCTCGCCGATGCGCCACCTGGCCGCGCTGCTGCCGGCAACGGTAGGGCATCTGCCTCTACGATATTGTTCCCTGCCATGGGATAAAAGAACTAGAGCACTCACCATGAGAAATGTCGGGAATTCTGACCTAACAGGGCGCTCTATTCCGCCGTAGGCGCAACCCCTCACGCTTTGCGTGCAGAGCACGAGAAGGGACAATACATAGCAATCCCACCACAAGGCTACTCCTTTCCGACAATTCTAATAAGGACCGCCATTGAGTATGTCAAAGACTCAACCTGTGGAGACAGTGCAGAGCTTTTGAAGGTAGCTTCTTTCGTCCCCTGCCAACCAGAGCATCAGTGTAGAATGGCCCGTTGTAGGGTGTTCGAGAAAGAAGAGTAGCCTTCCCGGTGAGTTAGGTTATTGGTTGTCTGCAGAGCTGCTCGAATTCGTCTGTGCGGTGAAAATCAGGTTGCGCCGATGAGATTGTCGCCCAACTGAGAGCTGTTCCATGGTGCATAGCGCTGACATTGGCGCGCGAAGCCTCGGTAAAGTCTATTTGAACAAAGAGATCCGAGCGGCGTAGCCTCAAGCTGACCCAAAGGTGACTCGGGGTGACGCATCGATTTATCATGGCCGATGGCGGCGGCAAGGGCGAGCTGCGCTGGCGATATGATGAAAACCGAGCGGTCCACCACGCTCCGGAAGGGCTGAGGTTAATTTCCTGATAGGCTTTTCCACCGTCATCTATCAGAAATAGTTCAATAACATCTTGGTTCCAAAGCCCTTCAAAAAACGAGCCTACGGCTACAGACGAGTCAAACACCGCCTGAACAGAAAACCGAGCCGTGAACTGAAGGTGGTCGTCGTCGATGGCAATAAAAAAGCGCGGGCTTTGGGGATCGATCGGTTTGCCCCATGCAAAGCGTAACATGTCGGTAGGCGCCGTGTCCTCATTTGGTGTCTTTTCTATGGATGGAAGGACGTAAATGGGAAGCATATTGAGCTTAATACGTTATGAGCAGATTGGTTTCAGGAAAATAAGCTTTGAGAATCTCCGGATGCGACTTGCCAGCCAGCGCCATTGATACGGCGCCAATCTGACACATGCCTACCCCATGTCCCCAGCCTCCGCCGCTCAAGAGCGCTGCTTCAATGTCGCCATTCGAATTTCGCTTTGTGGTAAGGGTAAAAGCGGAACTCAAAAGAAATGACGGGCTTAAGGCTCGGCGCACATCATACTGATCTTGAAGACCCAAAATGCCTCGGCGTCCGCGCTTGTCATGGTAGCCCACTTGCAGCGACAGCAACCTTCCCGAAACTCCGCGCGGACCGGGCATGAGATCGACTATTTTCTTTATGGGGACACCGGTCTTATCACTCAGCATCGTAGCTAGCTCGTCGTGCTCATACCGCACACTCCAGCGGTAGTAGTGCTGCGACTCATCGACAGCGCCAAGGTAGCGCTTAAGATTTTCTTCCGGCAGCATTTCGGGGGAACAGTATACCTTCTGGTGATATGAATGAGTCTTGGAAAGCCACTCCGCATATTGGGTTGATTGGTCAAGGCGAATGGCGGGGTCACCTCCAGCTTCGCGGTCGCATACTGCCGATATCCCGGGGGCGGAGAAGCCAAAAGCAAGCTCGGGCTTTTCAGAATGACCCCCGCAACTTTTTGAGTAGTAAGCGGCGCACGTATTGCCGGCGCTATCCACCAGGAAGGCGCCTCGACATTGCTTGGCGGCACCCATGGTTTCAGCGTTAGCATGAGTGGTTCCCTGGTAGCGCTGGCAGTCATCGTCATTGCAGATGGTGTAGAGTTTGCCCGGATGCTTTGATCCTAAAAAACACATTGCCCACGAGCGCGCCGCTATTGCTTGTGCCTGCATGAATGAGTGGGGGCATACGCTGCTCATTTCTGAACTAATAACGCAGCCAATGTAATCCTCAAACGGAACCAGGTTAACCACCACCAGATGTCCTCGAAGAGCATGAATCTCAAGCGCGCCCGGAAAAGTGGCGGATATCTCTTTTTTCCAATGAAATTCACGGCCAGCGATAAGCGGCGACAGTTTCAGACCCATCCCGGGAGCGAATGTATGTTCCGAGGGCTGTATGTGTATAGGAGAGGAGAAGGTTCCAACGAGGATATTTGAGCTATCGCGGACCAAGATATCCTCACCCGCAACTTCAAGCTGATAGGCGCCGTCTGCGGACAATCGAACATAACGCTTCGTGCTACGAATCTCTGCCCCCTGACAGGCAATCTGGAGGTGCAGGCGAG
>CAZPBV010000185.1:0-7148 GCA_964584675.1 uncultured Bdellovibrionales bacterium | reverse complement strand
TTGCGCAATTTTTAGCAAAGGGCGATGAAACTCCAAGTGACGGTGAAACAGAGACAAAGTAGGCCAAATCAAACGCAGGCTAGAACATTTGAGAAAGGCAGACATGAAGAAGGAAGTGAAGTCGCTCAGTAGTCGCATTGAAACGGAAGTGCTTTCGGAGCAGGATGTCTGTGTAGCACCTGTTCAAAAAGCAAAGGGTTTGGCCGACCGAGTTGAAAAAACAAGGATACGCCAGAAGAGTTATGTCGTGGACCTTCGCATCCATAGCCCCGCCTCGTTAGGATACTTGGGGGTGGAGGGGCTCGACACTGCGCCGGCTCTGGTTCGACTGGCGAGAGTAAAGGGCTTGGACCTCATAGCCGTAACAGATTTTTACTCTGCGCAGTTTATCAACCGCGTTCGTGAAGCTGCCAAAAACATTAATTTGACAATTATTCCGGGAACGGTCATTCGTTGTTCAGCTGAGTGTTGTGACGACATTATACTTTCCTGCCTGTTTCCCGAGAATTACGGTGCTGAGCACGTTGAGGAATTCCTGCATGTTTTGTCGGTGCCTGAGAGTGCCAGGGGTGACAGGCGCTACATTTTGCGACAGCCAATAGGAGATGTGCTGAGTGCTCTCGATCGCTACCAAGGCGTGGCGCTTCCAAGCCGTATGGATAAGACGCCCTACCGCATGGGGGCTATTCCTCTCTTGGTGGAAGAATATGGATTTAGAGCCTTTGACCTTGCCTACCCGGACAGCGCCCGATTCTTTAAGTCGCGGTGGCCCAAGATGAAATTCCAACTTTTTAGCTTTTCAAACGCCAATGCCCTTGCGCAGGTAGGCAGTCGAATCGCACGTGTAAAAATGTCTGTGCCAGGTTTTCAGGGAATTCGAGAAATTGTGGGGAGACATCCATAGCCTCCTTTGAGTTATCCCACCGTCCCACAACACAACATTTGGAGTGACAGGAAAGCCTCCTGCGATGGAGGCTTTTTGTGTAAAACCAATTGATCTTTTCTGTCGAGCCTGGGATGATAAGATCATCCTCAGTCGAGATGGAGGAGCTATAGTTGTCCTCACGAGAAATGTCCGGAATCAATATCCTGTGGTGGATTGCTATAGTGGGAGCCGGTCATGCTGAAGCATGCTTTCGGCGTGGCCGGCGGTGCGCCTGGCAACTAAGAACGTTCTCGTCGAGCCTTGAGGTGTTGTATGGGTTCCTCGACCAAAAATCGTGACGATGGTAGCAAGAATATTTTTGCACCAAGTTTGTTAGACGAGGAGTACTTAACATTCGTTGTCTCGCGAGCGCAGAGTCAGAATTATCAGGCCGCTCGCAAATTGCAGAATATCGATCAGCTTTCCGAAATTGTTTATACAGCTAGGACCAACTATCGAAAGGACCGGGGGCGAGACTGATGAAGCTTCTCAACGAGCTTGAGCGCGTTACGGCAGTCCTATCGCGGTATCCGGCTCAGTGGGCAATTTGCGGCGGAATTGCAGCCAGTATCTATCGTGAACGGGCGCGCTTTACCGACGATATTGATTTTGCCGTGGTAGATTCTGAGATCATTAGTGCCTCGCGCCTCGCCTCGGAAATTCTTTCTGAATTGAACTATCATGAGCGGCACGAGATTGCCGTTCACGATGTCGCTGCGGGGGACCGCATAGTTGCCAAGGTGTGCGGGCGAAATGTAAACGACAGGGGGAGCATCGGGGTTGATTTTATGTTTCCGGCGCAATTCTGGGTGGCTGACGCGGTGCGATATGCACAGCACAATTGCATTGATTACGGTTTCGCTCGACTTCCCACCATTACGCCGGAGAGTCTGTTAGTAGCAAAATTATTTTCGCTGACTTCCAATCCCGAGCGTCCTCAGGACCTTGATGATATTCAAGAAATCATTAAGGCTGGAGACGTTCACTTAGGCTGGGTTAGAAGTCAGGTTGACCATCACTCGGTCAAATTGCCATCGGCTTTAAGAAAACTGGTGGAAGGGTGAGGCGGAAGAGGTAGGGTTACGGAAGAGACGGAGTTTCAGAAGAGACAGAGTTGAAATGTTGTGAAAAGAGCAAACTAGCTATTTATTGTGACCGGAGCCTGTTTTGATGGTTCCTTCGGTTTTGGTGCCCCGGCACTAGGTGTGTCGCCTTCGACGGCGTTATCTCCCTCGACCCGCACATCCCTAAGCTGCAGCACAAGCCGCTGCTTGCCGTCTTCAATGTTTCCCTTCTTTACCATCAGGAGGGTTCCCGCGATGCAGCCACGGCCTGTATCAATAGTAATATCTTGCCCGAGTGACTGCTTAAGCTCACGAAAACTTTGCCGCCTTTTAAGCGAAAAAAATCCCTGCCGTTTGGTGACAAAACGAGAAAAACCCATTCGATAACCTGTGCCGTTTGAGTTGCCCAAAAAATTCAATAGCACGATAGCATCAAGCTGTCAGCCCTAGATAGAAATTTTTCTTGAAGCCATATAAAAATGATTTCCGGCCTGTCGGCGCATAATTTCCAGAACTTGATCATAGTCGTCTTCGAGCTGTATCTTATTGGGGCGCTTAATGCCGCACAGAACGCAGCGATGAATAATATTACCGCGCCCGGCTTTGTATATAATCTCAATAGGCTCCATCATTCCGCGGCATAAGGCAGCGCGGTCTCCCGGCTGTACATCGACGTGACGAGAATGCAAGCACTGTGGACAGTGATTGGTATAGCCATTCCCAGAAACGTTCGCTCCGCAGTGCGAACAGGTGAAATTTTCAATAGTGCGTTGAAATTGCCTTTGAGCTCTCACGGCGATGATCTATATTCGGCTCAGTTTTTCGATTTGATGACGTAGCTTATGCCCCGGCAGTTTACTCACCTTCACTTACATACGCAGTATAGCCTGCTTGATGGGGCAAATAAACTTCCGGACATTATTGAGCGCGCGCATCAACTTGGCCAGCCCGCTATTGCCATGACCGACCATGGGAATCTCCATGGCGCCATAGAATTTTATACAGAAGCAAAGAAAATCGGCATTAAGCCAATTATTGGATGCGAGCTCTACGTAACCTCGGGTTCGCGCTTTGAGCGCAAAATGCAAAGTCAGGGCGGGGCGGGGACCTATCACCTGACAGTACTAGCTCAGAATTTGGAAGGGTACCGAAATCTTTGCCGCTTGGTAAGCTACGCTTACTCCCAGGGCTTCTATTTTAAGCCGCGAGTGGACCACGAATTGCTGTCCGCTCATGCGGCGGGGCTGATTGTGCTCAGTGGCTGTCTGAACGGAGAGTTTGCCCAGCAGGCCCTGGCGGAGAGCGAGCCGAAGTGTCGAGAGGTGCTCGAGTACTACGCGCGCACGTTTCCCGATAGATTTTTTCTCGAAGTTCAGCCGCATCGCATTGCAGAGCAACAAAAGCTTAATAGCGCTTGCGCGGACTTTGCCAAACGCATGGGCCTTCCTCTGGTAGCTACCAACGACTGTCACTATCCCAATGAAGATGACCATTTTGCTCAAGAAGTGCTCATGTGCATCTCAACGGGAAAAGTGATCACCGATCCTACGCGCATTCGGCATGAAGGGGTACACCTCTATCTCAAGACTGCCGAGGAGGTGCTGGAGGAGTTTGGGCAGTGCTCGTATGCGGAAGAAGCCGTGCGTAACACGGTGGAGATTGCTTCGCGTTGCAATCTTGAATTGGATTTTAAAACTTACTATATGCCGGCCTTTCGACTGGCGAGAACTAGGAGTGTGACCACGAATCGGGGGCACGCTCCTATGCACGTTATGGACGGTGTGCCGGGCACTGAAGCCGAAGGCGCAAGTGCACGATGCGACGCGAATGTGGGGGGCATTGGGGCCCCACATGAGCTTGGAGCAAACCAGGCAATGCCAGGGATGGCATTGCCTGGTCAGACACCGAATGAAGATCCGGCGGGAGAAGTGTTGCCCAAGGATCGACTCGATCAGCTCATGGCGAGCATGGCTCGCGAAGGCCTTGAGCGCCGAATTGATACGCTGGCCCAGCGTCAGAAGGGCTGGAGCAAGGAATTAGCTGAACAATATCACCAGCGCCTCGAACTTGAAATCGGTCTCGTAGAGAAAATGGGGTTTGCCGGCTACTTTTTGGTGGTGGCGGACTTCATTGTGTGGGCCAAGGAGCATGGGATTCCAGTGGGCCCGGGCCGAGGAAGCGTAGCCGGTTCTTTGGTAGCTTACGCGCTTCGCATAACCGAAGTCGATCCGATTGAACACAAGCTGCTGTTTGAGCGATTCCTCAATCCGGAACGTATTTCATTGCCCGACATTGACGTTGATTTTTGCATCAACGGGCGTGACAGCGTCATTAAGTACGTTGTGCAAAAGTACGGCAAAGAGAATGTTGCCCAGATTGCCACCTTTGGAACCATGAAGGCCAAGGCCGCCATTAAAGATGTGGGCCGCGCGTTGGGCTTGAGCTACGTGGAGACAGACAAGGTGGCCCAGCTCATCCCGGCACCGCGGCAAGGATTCGACTATTCTCTTGCTGAGTCTCTCAAGATGGAAAAGCGCCTTGCGGACTATGCTCGTGGCGAAGGCAAGCAGCTCATCGAGCTTGCTATGAAGCTTGAGGGGCTGACCCGTCATTCCTCCACTCACGCCGCGGGAGTTGTGATAGGCGACAGGCCGCTGGTTGAGCTCCTTCCCATGATGGTCGACAAGGATGGCAACGATGTCACCCAGTATTCGATGACTTACGTCGAGAAATGCGGCTTAGTCAAATTCGACTTCTTGGGACTGAAGACCCTGACTGTTCTTCACACGGCTCTAAAAATTATTAAGGAGGGTCGCGGGGAGGAAATTGATTTGGTGATGCTGTCCTTGGACGACGCAAAAACCTATCGGCTTTTGTGCGCCGGAAACACAACCGGGGTGTTTCAGCTTGAGTCAGGAGGCATTACCGAAATGACCATGCGTCTTAAGCCGAATTGTTTTGACGACTTGGTCGCTATTTTAGCGCTTTATCGGCCGGGACCTCTCGACTCCGGAATGGCCGAGCACTATATCGAGCGCAAGCATGGTCGGGAGCCGGTAGCGTACCTGCATCCGCTCATGAAGGGCACGTTGGCCGATACCTACGGCATTATTTTGTATCAGGAACAAATCATGCAGCTTGCGCGCGAGCTGGCCGGCTACACCTTGGCTGAAGCGGACATTTTGCGTAAGGCCATGGGAAAGAAAAATCCCGAAGAAATGGCCAAACAGCGCGATCGATTTCTCATCGGAGCGCTCCAAAAAAAGATTGATCGCAAGCTCGCCAGTGAAATCTTTGATCAAATGGAAACTTTTGCGCGCTACGGTTTCAACCGCAGTCATTCGGCGGCCTATGCGATGGTTTCCTATCATACGGCCTACCTCAAGGCGCACTATCCGGTTGAATTTATGGCCGCTCTCATGTCGCATGAAATGGGAGATAGCGACAAGGTATTGAAGAATTTAAACGAGTGCCGCAAACAAAAAATTGAGGTTTTGCCTCCTGATGTGAATACCTCTCTCAATGGATTTAGCGTCCGGGCCGGTAAAATTCGTTATGGTCTGGAGGCGGTCAAAGGAATCGGCGAAAAGGCGGTGCTTGCTATCATTGACGCGCGCACGGCAGGAGGGGCCTTTAAAGATGTTGACGACTTCTGCGAACGTGTTGATTTGCACAGCGTCAATCGGCGTGTGCTTGAAAGCCTTGTTAAGTGCGGCGCTTTTGATTTTAGCAACGCCCCGCGGCGCGTTATGTTTGA
This sequence comes from uncultured Bdellovibrionales bacterium, assembly GCA_964584675.1. Taxonomy (GTDB): domain Bacteria; phylum Bdellovibrionota_C; class UBA2361; order UBA2361; family JBGSMV01; genus CAZPBV01. The sequence continues at coordinate 1,402 of CAZPBV010000185.1, read as the reverse complement.
GCGTCTCGAAGAATCGGTGCGTTTGGGGCAAGCAGTCCAAAAGGATAAGGATACCAACCAAATTTCGCTTTTTGGTTCCGGCGGAGGAGCGCCGGCTGTAGCGCGGTCCCGCAGCCGTATGGAAGGCCCCGAGTGGCCGGTGAATCAGCGTTTGGCCTTTGAGCGCGAAGCGCTTGGGTTTTACATCTCCGGTCACCCGCTTGAGAAATTTTCTTCGGATTTGAAACGCCTGAGCGCTCTTTCGACGCAGGAATTTAAGTCTCGCCAGAGTGGCAGCACGGTGCGGGTGGCGGGAGTAGTCACGGCCCTGCGCTTACGCAACACCAAAAAAGGCGACCGGTATGCCTCTTTTGTGTTGGAGGATTCGCTTGGCACCATCGAAACTTTGGCATGGCCCGATGTGTACCGCAAAATTTCCCACCTCATTGTAGCTGATGACCCGGTCATTGTTACCGGGCGAGCGGACATTACCGAAGAGCGAGCGGTGCTGATTGTTGATGATATGAATTCTCTCATATCGATGCGCGATAAAAGCGCCACCCAGGGCATGCTGCTGCTCAAGGAGGAGGATGATTTTGAGGGCCGTTTAGACAAGTTGGTCACCGTTTTCAAGCGGTATAGCGGCACTTGTCCGGTCAAGGTGCGCCTGGAAGTATCGGGGGCGGAGGTTTCGATACCCTTGCGTGACCGAGCCCAGTCGCCGGTTTGCGTGCTACCGTCTGAGAAGCTCTGTGATGAGGTGGAGCAGCTTTTTGGCAGGCCGGTGCTGTCTTTTATGTGAAATCGGGGCTGCTTTGATTATGACCGCCTTCATGAGTTAGACTGAATATGGCTTCAAAGGTACTTCTGAAGCCGTGCCAGGAATCTTTGTAGTTCTTTTTCTTTTGCCTAATCGAGTAGATGGCCCCTTTGGAGTTCCCCGCCGGAGTATTCTCGTGCTTTGGCGGGGGAATCCCAGTGTTCAATTTACCACATAAGGAGAAAAAGGTGTCTGAAGGCAATCCATTGCACAGGCTTTGTAATCGGGAATGTATGGGTGCCAAACAACCGGGAGAGATAACGGTTAGCCGGCACTTCCTGGCTTTCATATCTGGTGTCGATGCGGCCCTGAGAAGTGACGTTCTTCCCCATCCCATGAAGATGTGGACGTTGCCCGGGGGCGTAATACTCACGGCGAGTTGGTCTCATGTGGGCGATCCTATTCATTTGAAATTAATGGGTGGGGGAGCCCCGGCTCGCAGCGTTGACGTAACTGTGCCGTCTTGCCTAGGCCAGACTATGACAGAAGAGTCTGCTGCCGAGGTTGAGAGTGCCCGTCCGGATGCCATGGTTACCATCAGAACGCATTGTGCCGCGCTTCTGTCGGCACTTCGTGACGAGATTCAGAAGGTTCTCCCAGATC
>CAZPBV010000184.1:0-7151 GCA_964584675.1 uncultured Bdellovibrionales bacterium | reverse complement strand
TGGGGTGGCTGATGGGGCTCGAACCCACGACAGCCGGAACCACAATCCGGAGCTCTACCAACTGAGCTACAGCCACCACATGTTGAACTTCAACAAGCTCTGGATTATGTCAAGAAAACCCCATCTATTTCAAGGGCTCAACGACTGAGCGACCAGTAGTTGCCTGGTAGTCGGCACAATATCCCGCTTAATTCAAGCTCTAAAAGCCTCGTATGCAGGTCGGAACTGCCCTGCATGGCTCTCTGTAGTTCATTATGATGGATGGAGCCCGATTTGCTCACTTTTTCAAGAATGGCACGCTCCAAAGACGTAGATTCGGCCCGAGGTCGATCTGAGTGACGAGATGATGATTGAGTCTTTTGAAACGCCGGAGTTGCGCCGGCTATGTCAGTTACCTCGGTTACTAGATATGCCCCCTGTTTGATCAATTCATGAGAGCCGCGATAGCGCTCGTCTCTTATTGATCCAGGAATGACAAAGACATCGCGCCCCTCTTCAAGCGCAAAGCGGGCGGTTACCAGCGAGCCACTTCGAGCACCTGCTTGTATTACCAGGGTGCCAAGGCTCATGCCTGCAATGATGCGGTTGCGTTTGAGAAAATTGACCGGATAGGGTGGCTCGTCCGGTTCAAACTGACTCATAACAAGCCCGCCACCCTCAAGTATGCGTTCGGCGAGTCTGCGATTGACGGCTGGATATAGTCGATTGAGGCCACTTCCGAGAATGGCTACCGTGGGAAACTTGCTTTCAACAGATAATGCGCCGTTGTGCGCGGCACTGTCGACCCCAATGGCAAGTCCACTGATGACACAGGCCCCCTGAGCACACAACCTGCCCGCAAAGGTTTCTGCCATCTGGCAACCTTCAAGGTCTGCGCGGCGCGAACCAACAATGGCGAAACTGTTCGAAAACGAGCCCTGAGACGAGCCGCTACCACGAACAAACAGGATAAGCGGGGGTTTAAATATTGAGGTCAGAAGCTCAGGATACGAGCCCTCCCCTAAGACAAGTGTTCCAATACCCTGCCCCGCCCAAGTCATAAGGTCGCGATGAGCCTGTTCATAAGCTCCATCTAGAGACCGAGACTTAAGGAAACTCCAAATTTCAGAGCCGGACTCTTGAGCCATGCGAGCTATGGCGGAGTATAGCTCATGCCCCCTATCGCCCTGTCGAGCACACAGAAGGGCCGCTGGTGCTAACTCTCTGTTGTTATTAATCATTATTCTTCCCGGCGCCCAATTACCCCTCAAGTGCCACACCCGGCGATATCTATAAGATCCTTTATTTCCTTCGAAACTATTTGAGTAAAGTTGCCGATTAAATTGGATGGGATCGCTAAGCAGTCAACAAGAATAGGGTCTATTTATTTGCTCAGGCGCCATGGAGAGCCAGAACGAATATCATCTTATCTTTGAAGGGCCTCAGGACGAGTCCGATCGTACCCTTCAGCAAATAAAAGGGGTCTTTATTGGCGAATTGGATTTCCCAATGTCCGATGTTCAACAGTTCCTTGCTTCGGCACCGATAACTATCAAGACCGCGTCGACAGAGGAGGACCTCGAGGGTCCGATGCAAGCCCTAAAACGCGCTGGTGCTAAAGTTACTATCGTTACCCCCCAGACCCGGAAGGAAGACAGCTCTGAGGAGAGCATGGCTCTGCCATCGCAAGTGGATGCGACACACGGGGATGATGAGCCCCTCTTTGAAATGGTACTGGAAGGAGACGAGCTGTTCTCTGTGGAAAAACCTTCGCCAAAACTAAAAGAGCCGAAAGTATACACTCTTTCACTCGAGGAATCGGAAGACGCCGCCCTCTTTAGCGCTGAGATGTTAGCGCAAAATCCTGTTGTCGAGTCTACAGATGAAACATCCGAAGTGACTCTGGGCCCAACCTCGAATTTGACACTTGAAGGTTCTGTCCTAGAAGATCCGGCGGCCCTGAGCCTGACAAACCCGGCGTCAGAAGAGGTGAGGAACCAAGTTGACACTGGCAAATCGACTCTCCTTGAACTAGGGGTATTAAATTCACCTACGAGGGATAGTGAGCCTGTCAAAGAAGAGGCTGGCAGTCAGCCGGTCGACGAACCGTTCGATCTCTCAATTCAACTCGAAGACGATTGTTCTCTGTCCCTACCAAGCTCCCCTCTCTACACTGGGAGTACTTCACCAAGCGATTACGTCCAGGAACCCGAGACTTTTGATATTGCACCCGCTTCTCAAGAACCATCTAAAGCCCGCCATACGAGTCTTGATTCAGACCAACCGCAAGAGCCCCGGCCACTTGCTACCGGGGGTGATGAAATACCTGAGCCGCTGGATCTCCTGGCGGAGCATTCGCCAACGATAATCCCCCCACCCCCCCAAGAAACAAGCACGGACGCTCGGGTACACACGTCCTCTGCCCCTGTGCACCAAGAAGCCTCGCCGAAAGAAACCGGATTGGAGGGAGGCCGCGAAAAGTCTGAGAAAAAAAAATCTTCCAAAAAGAAATCGAACCTCGGCCGAGAACTTCTGACCCCCATCCTGATTGGAAGTGCCATCTTGGGAGTGGCCAACTGGTACTATCTCAGTTCTACCGGTCCAGACCCCCAGGTCTCAACCATTCAGAATAAACTTCAAAAATCACTGAAAGAAATCAAGAAGGAACAAGTAACTTCAGCCAAAGCAGTGGAGACACAATCTCCCCTGCGCGACCTATCGATTTCTTCGACCTTTGATACATACAGTGCTAGCGCTAAGCTGCAATTGGATGGTGAACGGATTCTTAAGATGATTCTTGTTCTTCAAACATCACCGCCCGCAGAACTCACCAAAGAACAGATTGTTGCTGGAGAAATTAAGCCTCCCTGGCTTAGGAAGATTGAAGGTGGAGAGATAAGTTTGAGGGAAGCTGGCGAAAAGGGAAGTTTTCAAGCGGACGGGCCGGCCTTTGCATACATTGAGTATCGAGGCGAACAAAAGAGAATTGCCGTCAACATGAAACTTGGATTGACCCTTCACACCGATAAAGGGACGCTGGAAGTGCGATATCAGTTTGTAAATCAGGGGACCCCTCCCCCGCAAGAACTGGGAAAGCTGCAGTTCGAACAATCCGGCGAGTCATTCATCATCGCAGTAAGTGGTGTCTTAGAGGGATTGTGGCAGTACAGCGACTCTTCACAAGCCTCCTCGGCGGCAAACTCCCCGTAGAAAATTGTGGGCTTGGCGCCGCGCTCCAGGAGGCTATTTCTCGATATCTATGGTGGCTAAGAAAGGTAGAGATCGCTTCTAAGCAGCTCGACGCTTTGCCGCCGACTTCCTGGCTGCGGCCTTTTTGGGGGTACTCCGTCCTATTTTAATTGCAGCCCCCTTTTTGCCCTTATCAGATTTTCCTGAAATCTTTGGCGTACTCGCCTTGGGCGCTGATTTCTTTGATCTGCTAGGCACTAGTTTCATCTTTGCCGGACTGGTGCTGCGCTTCGGTAGTTTTGGTTGTGGAGCTTTAATGTTTTTCTTGTCATTCCTGCTTGGGACTGGCGCAACTTTTAATACCTTACTAGCTCCCGACTGGGCGTCCGAGGTCTCATTGTCGTCTGTTGGGCTGTTCTCTTCTACTTTCAACTCGAAGGGTTCATCAGAGTCGCTCTCCTCTTCTTTTTGTTCCGCTTCGTCCTCGTCAGGGGAGATGCCCTTAATATCGTTGAGAGTAACCCTTTGAGCTTCATGCCGCTCTTTCACCGCCTGAAGCTCGTTGCGGCGGGTAGACCAAGTCATGCCATCGATGCTATAGAGCACTAGCTCTTTGCCGCCAAATTTTACCGTCTTAGTAATGTATTTAACGCGTGCAGCCTCTGACATGGTTTTTGCCCCCAAAGCATTTCACGCTTCAAAGGCCCTTCTAATAGTGCTTATCGAGTATGATGTTGCTTTCGGACGGTCAGGTGCTATCTTTTTAAGCGCATGAAAGAGAAAAATTATAAACATATTGATAAGTTTCGGGGTATTAGCTGGCCCAAGACAGTTACCGAGCTTCATGTGCACCTAGGAGGCTCGGTCCCGCTCTATCGGCTTTGGGAGATTGCGATTGAACGTGGCATTCGTGGCCTCGGAGAAAGCTATGAGGACTTCATAAATGCCTTAAAGATTCAGAGCGACAGGGTGCAAGACCTTGACAGTTACCTTGAGGTTTATGACAAGGTTGAGCAGATTCAATCCGGGCCTAATGCGATTCGAGAGAGCATTATTATCGCCCTCCATGGTTCCTATCGAACAGGTGGAATGACTCGTCTTGGCCCCGGGGGAGAAGGCGGAGACCCCAAGCCACTGTTCTCGATTGGACGCCTTGAGCTGCGCCTCAACCCCCTCAAACGCACTGGCGCTGTGTTTCTCCGCGGAAAGCACGCGGGTCTCTATGATGTCGACAGGGTCATCAAGGCGGCGTGCTCTGCCGTCGAGGAAGTAGAACTTGCATTTAGAGGCAACCTCCAGGTCGGTCTGATTTTCTGCTTCGGGCGGGATATGGCACATGACGCCAATATGATTTTGGCTCATAAGACACGCGCCTGGCGTGAAAAAACCGACAAGATTATCGGCATCGACTTGGCCGGTCACGAGTCGGTCAATCCGCTAGCTTCTCCGGCCAAACTGGAGGAAATGAAACTTGCCTTTGATACCGCAGGCCCCCGGCTAGGGCGCACGGTGCATGTTGGAGAGACAAAACACGTTGACCTGGATACCTTTATCCGGACCGTGGAAGCCCTTAACCCCCAGCGGGTTGCACATCCCATTGTTGCTTTCCGAGGATATTGGGAGCGAAAAGACGATCGTGGTCTCAAGCTCCTTAAGGAGCGCAACATTATGTGCGAACTATGTGTGAAGTCCAATCTGCTGACTCGCGCGGTTGAAGATATTTCAGAATATTCAAAGATTGTTCAATGTCTGGACCAATTCCAAATTCCCTATACGTTCTCTACTGACGCCCCCGCTCTTCAGGTGACAAGCCTGGCGGAAGAGCTACTTATGTTACTTGAGAGCGGAGCAGCTAACGAAGAACAAATACTTCGCGCGCTACAGGTGGCACATCAAAGAAGTTTTCTACCCGCTCTTCCTTAGCCCAAACGTCGGCTGGAAAATCCGAACAGAGGATGTCGGCTTGCGGGTTCGGCGCCCGTTGAACATAATAACAGATAGTGATCGTAATAAGAGAATAGTAACTATGAATACCTCCTCGCCTTTCGTACCACCACGAAGAACCAAGATTGTCGCTACTATCGGCCCGGCAAGCCGCTCCCCCGAGATGATCGAAAAGCTCATCGCTGCCGGTGCCAACGTGTTTCGATTAAATTTTTCCCATGGCTCAGCTGATGAGCACCTTCAGGTGCTAACTGCTATTCGAGCAGCGTCTGCCAAACTTGAAATCCCCGTAGGCATTTTGCAGGACCTCTCGGGTCCCAAGATTAGGATATCAAACGTGTCCCAAGACTTTGTCCAAATTCCCGACGGAGCAACCGTGAGTCTGAAGTTTGCAGAGCAGTTTGAAAAGCCTTTGTCTGATGCCGCTACTATATACGTTGAAACGGTTAATCCCTTGGAAATCCTTCAGCCGGGACACCAATTGCTGCTTGCAGACGGCATCATTGAGCTTGAGGCTAGAAATATCGATTCTCAGGGAACCCAGTGTTTTGTTCGCAAGGGGGGGCGCCTGCGGTCACGAGTAGGAATTGCTTTCCCTGACAGCGCCATTGATCTCCCCGCTGCCACAGCAAAGGACATTCGAGACCTTGAGTGGGGCATTGAAAACGGCGTTGACTATGCGGCAATTTCTTTCGTGCAAAATGCGAAGGACATCTTAAAGCTTCGGGAAAAAATAAAGTCTAAAGGCGGGGATGTACAACTTATATCAAAAATTGAACGTCGAGCCGCTCTCCAAAATATTGATGAGATTGTTCAGGCGTCGGACGGCCTTATGGTTGCGCGTGGCGATCTGGGATTGGAGCTTCCACTTGAACAGCTTCCCCTGGTTCAGAAAGGACTTATCGAAAAGGCTAATAATCGAGGCATTCCGGTAATTGTTGCTACGCAAATGCTCCACTCCATGATCACCTCCATTCGGCCGACCCGCGCCGAGGTGACGGACATCGCTTTTGCAGTCATGAGTGGCGCAGACGCTGTTATGCTTTCTGAGGAAACTGCCATCGGCGAGCATCCGATTCAGGCCGTTGAATATCTTGGTAAAGTATCCTACGAGGCGGAGAAGTCTTTTGTTTTTGAAGAGTATAAGCTCCGCCTGCGCGATGCCGATCGCCTTACCGTATCGGATGCCGTTGCTTATGCTGCGTGCGCAGCCGCCGTAAAAGTAAATGCGGCTGCTATTATTGCTTGCACTTCGACCGGCGCTTCGGCTCGGCTTCTTGCTAAATACCGTCCCCAGCAAGCACTCTACGGCGTTTCCAACTCTGATGAAACACTCAATAGGTTAACCTTGCATTGGGGAGTAGTTCCCATGAAGACCCCAAGTACCGCCACGCATGCGGATGAGCTCGACGCTGCCTTGGCCACAGTTAAAAGCAGGGAGCGGTTGCCCAGCGGTTCACGAGCTGTCATTACAGGCGGGTTGTCGGTGGGAACCCCCGGATCGTCGAGCGTTCTTGAGATTCGGGAGCTGTAGTTCGACACCAACAGACTCCTTCCGTTACAGCGAACAGCTTACCCCAGTAGATCCCGAGTCTTGACTCTCGAATTTACTTGTTGCTGTTCCCGTTTCATCACGTTAGCCTGACACTCATGCTCCCAGAGGTGAGTTCCCCTTGCACCGGGGACTCACCTTCGCAAACACCGATGGCGGGACTAACGCTTTTTGAGAGGCAGGCATGGGCTTTCATGATTTCATTAGCGAGACTGAGGCGGCAAATTATAGCGGTGTTTCAGTGGCCACACTGAATAGATTCGCTGAGGCCGGATATCTTCAAATTGAAACTGATGCCGATGGACTACGGTTATACTCGAAATCCCAATTAACATCGCTTTTTGGCCTACAGTCTTTTCAAGAAGCAGGGATACCTCGCCCCCCAAGTCACCTGACAGTTTTCCCCGGGGGATTAAGGGATACTTCCCGTGAAAGATCATTCGCCATCCAGGATGAAGTAGTTAGTCTGGAACTCAGAAAGGAGGAA
>CAZPBV010000183.1:0-7164 GCA_964584675.1 uncultured Bdellovibrionales bacterium | reverse complement strand
CTCCCCATCATCCATTCCCGACTTGCACTCACTACCAGAGCCGCGAAGAATCCCAGCAGCAAGAGCAGCGCTCCTGATACTTTCAGGTGCGCACTCTGTCGGACTTGCCCCGCCCAATAAGCCAATCCGCTTACCAGCCCGGGAACAAGAAATAGAGAAGGTGCTATGGTGACATAGAGAAAGAAAAGCTTATAGGAACCTACGGCAGCGGGGCTTAAGACCCTCACCAACACCAATGGGATCGCAAGATTTAGGCCGGAAGAAAAACTAGAGAGGGCAAATAGAGGCCAAAACGACCTTACCCTCGGTGCAGGCATGTGCATCAGCTCACCGATAATTCTGCGATTCGGTTCGCCTCTCGCGGACTACGAGCTCTCTCAGCCACACTATTGCCAAAGAAAAGCAGCGTGATGGTTTTTATGAAAATAATAAAGTCCAAACGCGGCGACATATGCTGAATGTAGTACAAGTCATATTCAAGCTTGCGTCTTGATTGATCCACACTCGCGGCATACCCCGCACAGACCTGAGCCCAACCCGTTATTCCTGGACGCACCACCGTGCGAACCGAAAAGAGCGGAATCTCGCGCTTAAGGTGGTGGTAAATCTCTGGCCGCTCCGGGCGGGGACCAAAAAAACTCATTTCCCCGCGCAAGACATTCCAGAGTTGAGGAAGTTCATCAAGTCGCGTCCTCCTCAGCCAATAGCCGACGGTCGTCACTCGGGAATCATCGGGAGACGACCACTGCGGCCCACCTGACTCGGCGTCCTCCCGCATACTGCGAAACTTGAGCATAGTAAAATTACGGCCCAAATATCCTGTACGAACCTGTCGATAAAGAACTGGTCCCCTGCCGGAAAACTTTACGAGCACCGCTATCATGAGCAAGACAGGCAGCAGCGCCGCTCCGAGCAAGAGGGCCACCAACGGCTCTGTAAGAATCTTGGCCCGCCAGAATACTCTTAAGAGGGGAGTTTGTGGCGTGGCCGCCGTTAAGTATCCCCAAAAGTCGCTAGACGCCAATGACACCCGCCCCGTAAGGTCCGCCAACAATGACTGAATATCAACTATCGGAATACCTTCCAAATGAGCGCGCAACAGCAGCGCATCGCAATGAAACTCCTGTAGGGCTGCTCGAGAAATCACAATCAGCTCGATTTCTCCGCCTCTACCCCTCAACATCGATTGCCCCAAGCCGGCGCGCGACAAAAAGACAAAACAGCTCTCCATGCCCTGCTGACGCAACTCACCGCGCAACTCCAGGTCCTCCCCAGGCAAAAGGTCTAATACCACTTTACGGCGGTGCCCTAATACATGGGCCGCATGCATACCGGCGTAATACATGCCGAAGGTAACGGCGGCAAGAATGGGGCTCCAGGTAAGAATGTCGATGAGCGTGCATACAGCCACTCCCAGGAGTGAGCCGATGAGAAAATGCTGAACCAGCCCACCCAAGGAGAAAGCTATCAAGACCGCTAAAAAATCACTGCGCCGGGGTGTCAGCCTTATGGGACTTGGAGCCCCAAAAAGCTTTAGGGAAATCATGGAAGCTATCCCTGCCCCACACGCGAATAGAAGCAACACGCTGGCAGGGAGCATGCGAGCCCCTTCAATACACTGAAACAGGGTAAGCCAGGTAAGGAGACAGAGTACGATGAAAAACAACTCTGAGCGAAAATGTCTAAATGAAGCAAAGCTGACTAGCGCCATGCGGCCTCCCAAAGGCGCTTAGGAAACCCATGTCCGGCAGCAAGCACCATAGCTGGAGCTTTTAGGGATTCGCGCGCCGCAGCTGAAAGTCCAAGGATACTTATCCACCCCGCCCCCATGCCGGCCACTATGATGGTCACACTTATAGGCACCCCGGCCGCCGCCAGCGCCAACGCCACGCCCAGGACAATGGCCAGCAAGTAGTACGCCCAAAAGATACGAAAAATTCGCCTCAAGCAAACAATCGCAGCCAGAGGATTACGCCCCATAACCGGCCGAAACAACTTGAGCACCCATTGCACATTGCCTTGCGCCATGCGTTGACGACGCCCTGCCTCCTCAATCGGACGTGTCCCTACGTCGTTTACCACCACATCCCCAAGGTACACCACCGATTGGCTTGGATAGAGAGCACGGACAGCAAGCGGCAGTACAATATCATCATTAATCCACCCCCCCCCGGCCATCTCCGCATCACCCCCTAACTCGCTCAGCCACTTCTTGGCCGCGCGCAGAAAATTGCTACGATATACCACGGTTGCGCCATGGACACTCACCGGCCCTCCGGCAGCACACTCGAGAGTCTTAAGGTATCCCTCAAACCGCCATGATAAATTCGACATGACGCTACCGCCCCGTTCTCTATACCCCGGAGCAACCACAGCTACATCGTCACGCACGCAAATGGGAAGAATTCGTTCAAAAAAATCTCGCGGCCATTGGGCCCCGCAATCCACCAGAATCGTCCACGCATCCTCCGCGGCGGCATCCATCATTCGGCTCAACATGAGCCACTTACCTATATGCGTATCGGACTCATTCACGATGGCTCCATGCCGGCGAGCGATTTCAACCGAATCGTCCGTACAGCCATCGGTTCCTACCACCACCGATACCCGCAGGTCGGGAATGTGTTTAGTCGAATGCCACACAGCATCCTGAATGCCGGCCAATGTCACCGCTAAGGCCGAGGCATCGTTACGCACGGGAATTAAGACGGAAAAGCGCATCACCGAATTTGGGCCGCTCTGTCGCGTTGAGTAATCCGCAGTCCCCGCTATAATAGAGTTCTGCTGTCTGGCGCTTTCCTTACGATTTGGGCTTTGACCTGCGAAAAGTGGCAAAATGAAGCGACTACAAAGTGGAAACAACCACGTCATACAGGCTAATCCTAAACCGCCAATCGCTATCAATATTCCCGGCATCGCCCAGTGGAGAAATGTGGCAGACGGCAACAATGTAAGCATGAAACCGAGGACCTCTCGACAATGAAACTCGCTACAACCGGACCTCAGGACTCTATAGTAAGCGCGAGTCTTACTCAAGAAAGCGCCCGGCCCCGGATTGACCCGGTTGAAACCGCGGCGCTACAGGTTAAAGAGACCACCATGGACGAAATTGCCTCACTCGAAGATCGCTGGAAGGTGCTCGAACGGCGTAGTACGAGTTCCTTCTTCCTAACGTGGCCATGGATAGGGGCGTGGCTAGGCACGCATCCCCAACCGAAGAACGTTAAAATCTTCGAGTTTCGAGCGGGAGGGGCGTTGGTGGGGCTGGCCATTCTCGGGCGCGCCACGGGCAGCAGATTTCTTGCCCGCAACAAACTGCTGCTCCACGAGAGCGGAACCGCGGGTCTTGATTCGATTTGCATAGAGGGAAATGGAATTCTCTGCCTGCCGGGTTTTGAGGGTACTGCCATGCTCTCCCTGCTTCGACATCTTAAGGCTCAACCGCGAACCGACGATCTTGTCTTCTCTGGAATAACACCAAACCTGCGCAAGTTCATTGCGGACCATGGTGGCGGAGATTGGGAGCTGTCCGTTGACCGTGCTGACCTGAGTCCGTACACCGACTTGGATGACATAAAAAGCTGCAGGATTGATTTTCTATCTACACGCAGCCCTTCTGTTCGTGGCCGCATACGACGCATGCTACGAAGGGCATCCCCCTTCACCGTTCATCGGGCCGGAACCTGTCAACAGGCGCTCGACTACCTTCATATCTTAAGAAAGTTCCATCAAGCTCGATGGGAAAATCGCGGCTCCCGCGGAGCCTTTGCCGAGCCGCTGTTTACTTCTTTTCATCAAACACTCATCAAGAAATCCTTTGAGTCCGGCTCCATCGAACTCCTCCTTATCAGCGACGGAGAGCGCCCCGTTGGCGCTCTGTACAATTTCATCTACCAAGGTGTGGTGCATGCCTATCAAAGCGGGTTCGACTATTCGAGCAAACACCTGAGTCCGGGTATTCTTTGCCATTATTTAGCAATTTGCCACTACCTGGAGCGGGGTGACGTGAGCCGTTATGATTTTTTAGCCGGAGACAGTAGATACAAGAGAAATCTCTCTACCTCAGCCTACCCGCTTGAATGGTGCCGTCTGCGCCGGAAGTCCACTTCGCTAGCTGTAGAAAAGGCGGTTCGACGCCTCAAAAATCTGACTTCATTTTGGGGTCACACTCCTCAGGTCGCGGCAAAGAATATACTTGCGGCCAATAAAAATGCGAGCATTTTGATTGGCAGCGAGTATACATCGCTCAAAGTATTGTCTCTGATTGACACCCGCAAGGTGAGCGGCCCGGCAAAAGGCCTGCTGCAATTAGCCCGCCATCTTGGAACCTTTGATATCGTTCTTGAAATCGCGGTTATTACCTACGAGGACCAGCGCTCTCAGGCCTTTGTGGAGGAATGCCGACAGGCTGGTATTAAGGTTCACACGCTTCAGCAAGCGTCCTTTTCCATACCCTCCCTGGTCAGCCTCTACCGCCAGTACAGCGCCCTCATTACTAGGGGTAATTTTGCGATTCTCCAATCTCACGGGTACAAGACCCACTTGCTGGCCTGCCTGGGTGCCCTCCGTTTTCAACTCCCCTGGATCAGCGTGAACCATGGCTGGACATCCCAAGACTACAAAGTTTGTTTCTACCAATGGCTAGAACGCCGATTACTCCTATTCTCCAGTTCAGCAGTAGCAGTCTCTCGCTCCCTGCATACCGAACTCAAGAATCTGAGGAGATCTCGGCCGAGCATCTACATCCCTAACGCTGTCGACTCGACCACCGCTCCTGATGCCGCTGAGGCGTCCGCTTCCTGTTCTGAGCATCGCGCGGGCAGCTCCTTTCTGCTCGCGCAGCTCAATCTCCCCTCCGGCGCCTTCATCCTCGGGGTCATAGGTCGGCTGAGCCCTGAAAAGGGCGTTGCTGACGCCATTCAAGCGCTCTCTCTCCTGCCAAACTCGAATGTCTTTCTTCTTATCGTAGGCGATGGGCCTTTGCGGGCCGACTTGGAGGCGTTGGCTATCGCGAGCGGACAGCGCGATCGAGTAAGATTCCTGCCCCACCAACATGACCTTGCTCCTCTCTACCGCGCTCTCGATCTGATCGTTATTCCATCCCGCTCCGAGGGACTGCCCAATGTGCTGCTCGAAGCCTGCTTTTTCGGTGTTCCGGTGGTGGCTACCAACGTTGGTGACATTCCCTCGATTGTCATTGAAGACCATTCCGGATACCTATGCCTGCCGGCAAATTCTGGGGCTCTTGCCCATGCCATTCGAAAGGCGCTGTCATCGGATAGCGCTCGCCATAACTGCGCACAGCGCGCGCGCGAAATCGTCCTCAAGGATTTTCAAGCTCCCGAACGAGCCGCGGCCTTTGCTGCGGTGTATAGGGCCCACGCGGGGCAAAGGAATACTGGCCGCCGCTTTTCTCTCAGACACATCACCTCTGGACCGCCCTCTCGCTGAGGGAAAAGAGGGCGCGAGAAGATGGCGCCCCCAGCGCTACTCCAATCCGTACTCTTGCACTTTTGCAATTAAGTTCGATCGAGAAATGCCGAGCTCTCGCGCCGCTTCGCTCTTATTGCCGCCGCACTGCTCCAGTGTTTTTGAAATCATGGAACGTTCAAGTTGAGTTATCGCATCACGCAATTTGGCCGCCTGCGATAGAGGCACGGACACAAGGCCCGGAGAACGCGCGATATGGGGCGACAATATCTCGGGTTGCACCACCGTTTCCAAACCGCTCAACAGTACTGCCCGCTCCACCTCATTTTGCAGCTCGCGAATGTTGCCGGGCCACGAATAATCGCACAACACCTGCAAGGCGGCCTCAGAAAAGGCTTTTCTCTGTTTCTTCGTGCGGCTCGCAATGTGCTCTAGAAACGAATCCACCAGCAACGGAATATCTTCGGCCCTTTCCCTCAACGGCGGAAGATGAATCGCAATAACATTGAGGCGATAGAAAAGATCCTCTCGAAATTTGCCTTCCGATATCATCGCCCGCAAGTCGCGATTCGTGGCGGCCACGATCCGCACATCGGCTTTGCGGGGGGAAACCGACCCGACGGGATTAAAACAGCCATCTTGCAGCACACGCAACAATTTAGCCTGGAGAGATGCCGGCATCTCTCCCAACTCGTCCAAAAACAAAGTCCCCCTATCAGCCGACTCAAAAAGCCCCTGCTTATCGCGCAGAGCCCCCGTAAAAGCCCCCTTCACGTGACCGAACAATTCAGACTCAAGCAAGTTCTCGTTGAGAGCGGAACAATTTTGGGCCACTAACGGCCGGTTGCGGCGACTGCTATTAAAGTGAATGGCTGAGGCTATCAGCTCTTTCCCTGTTCCCGACTCACCCGCAATAAGCACCGGAACATCGGCATCCTTCACCTTTTCAATAACATCAAACACCGCCCGCAGGGCTCGACTCTGCCCGACAATCCCGGCAAAGCTGCACTCTTCGCCAAGGCGGCGCCGGAGCATAGCGTTATCTTCAGAAACGCTCCTCAGTTCACCGTAGAGGCGTTTCGTTCGAAGCGCTGCCTGAATTCGCGCGAGCAGCTCCTCCGTATGAAAAGGCTTGCGAATATAGTCATCCGCCCCCTCCTCAAAGCCTGCAATAACGTCATCAAAACTATCTTTGGCAGTCAAAAGCAAAATAGGGATGTACCGCCATACAGGGTCAGCCCGCATACGCCTGGTAATTTCCAGACCGTCGGGCGGTGGCATATTGATATCAAGAAGAACAAGGTCGGGCGACGAGTCCTGCAATCGCTCCAAAGTTTCCGCCCCCGAGCCGGCCTCCACTACAGCGTAGCCATTCGCAGAAAGAAGCTCCCTGAGAGCAAACAGGGCGTCAGAGTTATCATCTACCGCCAGGATGGTTGCCTTCACTCTGCCTCTTTACCTTATCCCTTCATGGACTCCAAGAATTCCTTATTGCTCTTTGTTCCTTCCATTTTACTGAGCAGCCACTCCATAGCTTCCGATGTGCTGAGGGGGTTCAGCAGCTTTCGCAATATCCAAATTTTCTGAAGCACGTCGTTCTTGAGCAGCAAATCTTCTTTGCGAGTCCCTGACTTATTGAGGTCGACCGCGGGAAACACTCTCTTATCAGCAAGTTTTCGGTCAAGTACGAGCTCCATATTACCGGTGCCCTTGAACTCTTCAAAAATAACCTCA
>CAZPBV010000182.1:1763-7196 GCA_964584675.1 uncultured Bdellovibrionales bacterium | reverse complement strand
ATGGAGTTTTGCAAGCAGTTTAATGCCAAGACTCAGAAGACTCCAGGAGAAGTGACGCCCGTAGTTATCACCATCTATAAGGATCGTTCCTTTACCTTTGAGCTAAAGACGCCGCCGGTTTCATATCTCATTAAGAAAGCCATTAATCTTGAGAAGGGATCCAGTGTTCCCAATCGAGATAAGGTGGGCAAATTAAAGAAGGCTCAGGCGTACGAGATTGGCCGAAAGAAGATGGTAGATCTTAATTGTTACGATGAAGATGCGGCCTTTCGCATTGTTGCGGGCACTGCCCGTAGTATGGGGGTGGACGTCGTTGATTAATTGGGGAGCGGAAGAAGTATATGTCTAAGGTAGGTAAACGCATGCGGTCCGCCTGCGAAAAGGTTGATGTCAACAAGGAGTACAGCCTTGAAGACGCCTGTAAGCTGGTGGTTGATGCGGCGAAGGTCAAGTTTGATGAGACTGTTGATGTGGCGGTAAATCTTGGGGTAGACCCGCGCAAAGCCGACCAGAATGTGCGTGGCAGTGTCGCTTTGCCGCACGGACTTGGGAAGAATATTCGTGTGCTGGTTTTTGCCAAGGGCGATAAGGCGAAGGAAGCGGAAAATGCGGGTGCCGATTATGTTGGGGCGGAGGACTTAGTTGAGAAAATCAAAGGCGGATTTCAAGATTTTGATAGCGTGGTTGCTACACCGGACATGATGGTGCAGGTCAGTAAGGTGGGAAAAATCCTTGGGCCGCGTGGGCTCATGCCTTCTCCTAAAATTGGCACGGTAACATTTGAAATTGAGACCACGGTCCGTTCGATCAAAGCGGGGAGAGCGGAGTATCGGGTGGAGAAGGCTGGTATTGTGCATGCGGCGGTTGGAAAGGTGTCTTTTGGGGCTCAGAAATTGAGTGAAAATATTTCAGCCATGTTGGCCGCCCTGGGAAAGGCCAAGCCTTCTACCAGTAAGGGGGTGTATTTTAAGCGAGCCACTATTTCTTCAACCATGGGACCCGGCGTGAAGCTGGATTTGGACCCATTCAGAAATATGTGACGAGTGCGCTAGAAGAGCTACAGGGTGATGGTAAATAGGATAAATGGTCATGGATAGGGCGGAAAAACAGGTCGAGTTGGAAGCGATTGCGCAATCGTTGCAATCTGCGCAGGTGGCGCTGTGCGCCGATTATCGTGGGCTCACAGTGGCTGAAGTCACGGGATTGAGGAAGAAACTGCGGGAGAGCGGGTCGAGCGGAAAGGTTGTGAAGAATACCCTCGGCAGGATTTCTGTCCGAAAGGTGCTGGGGGCGGTAGCCTCGCAGTCAGAACTAGATAAGTTTCTGTCATTGTTTGAGGGTCCGACTATGCTCGTCGTTAGTCAAAAGGATCCTGTTTCTCCGGCCAAGGCGCTTGCTGGCTTTATGGATGGCAAAAGCAAGCTCCAGATTAAAGGGGCGTGGCTCGACGGAAAGTGTTTGGACGCTTCTGGAGTGGTCGATTTATCGAAGATGCCAGGCCGCGAGGAGGTATTGGCGCAGCTGCTTCGGCTCATGAATGCCCCAGCCACTCAATTGGCGCGCCTGATGAAGGAGCCGGCGCGCCAATTGGTGCAAGTGCTAGGAGAGCATCAGCGAAAGTTGGAGCAGAATGGGTAAAGGGATCTTTTGTTATTGAACGGAAGAAAAATGAGTGATTTTAAATTAGGGAGTAACGTATGAGTGAAAGTGGAGTAACCTTAGATCAGGTTGAGAACTTTATTGTCAACATGTCGTTGATGGATGCCGCCAGTTTGGTGAAGCGTCTGGAGGACAAGCTGGGCGTTTCTGCCGCTGCTCCGGTGGCTATGGTTGCCGCTGGCGCCGCTGCTGGTGGCGCGGCTGCAGTCGAGGAGAAGACTGAGTTTACCATTGTCCTTGAGAATGCAGGTAGTGACCGCGTTAAGGTCATTAAGGTGGTGCGTGAAATCACAGGTCTTGGGCTTAAGGAAGCAAAAGACCTTGTGGATGCCGCTCCAAAGACCCTCAAGGAAGGTGTTGCTAAGGCTGAGGCCGAAGAATTCAAGAAGAAGCTTGAAGAGGCCGGTGCTAAGGCTGCCCTCAAGTAGTAGCTTCTATTTTTGAGGGCTTGACCTTGATAAAAGTCGGGCTATTGCGTCGGGTAATATACTCGGACTATAGTCGCGGCGGGGTGTGGTCGTTGGCCATGCTTGGCAGGGTCTGGTACAGTGTTCTTTCGGGCTTTAATTCTCGACGTACGTGAAACATTAACGGTGCGATTTACAATAGAGATGAGCTGGGCTTGTTGAAAGGCGGGTCCGGCTGTCTCTATTTGTACGCGTTCGGGTCCATAGATAAAGTTGGGTATGGTATCAAAAATTAAAACTAACCTTCGTCTTCGCCGTAGCTATTCAAGAATAAGAGAAGTTACCGAAATTCCTAACCTCGTTGCTATTCAAAAGCGCTCATATGAGCGTTTTCTTCAATCCACCGTTGAGCCGGAAAAGAGGGAGGACATTGGGCTGCAGCGTGTTTTTAAGTCTGTTTTTCCTATCAAAGATTACAATAATACCGCTTCGCTAGAGTTCGTGTCCTATAACCTGGGCACGCCAAAGTATGATGTGGATGAGTGTCGTGATCGCGGAATGACGTGGGCGGCCCCACTGCGGGTAACCATTCAACTGGTTCTCTGGGATGTCGATCCAGACACGGGTAATCGAACGCTCAATGCCCTCAAGGAAGACGTCGTATATTTTGGCGAAATTCCCTTAATGACAGATAAGGGTACCTTTCTTATCAATGGCACTGAGCGGGTAATAGTTAGTCAATTGCACCGTTCTCCCGGAGTGTTTTTTGATCATGACGACGGTAAGGGGCATATTTCTGGAAAGCTCCTTTATTCTGCGCGGGTGATTCCGTATCGCGGCTCGTGGCTGGATTTTGAGTTCGATATCAAAGACATCTTGTCGGTGAGAATCGATCGTCGCCGAAAGCTCAATGCAAGCGTGCTTTTGAGAGCTTTAGGTATGAGCGCCGATGACATTCTGGACACTTACTATAAGTTTGACACTATAACTTTCGGAAAGAGAGGGGTTGTTACCAAGAAGTTTCAACCTGATCAGCTTGAAGGGCAGAAGGCGTATCGAGAAATTAAAGATGGTGCCAAGGTTCTTGTTCGCCTAGGAGGTAAATTTAATCGTGCTGTAATTCGGCGGCTGCGTGAGGCCGATATTGATTCAATCGAAATCGATCCGGAATCGGTTCCGGGCATGTACAGTGCGGATACAGTTGTTAAGGTGGTGGAGGAGATTCGTGATCCTAAGAATAATAGGCTCATGATTCAACCTGGCGAAGTGATTGTCGGGTGGCGGACCATCGCAGAACGGCTTGGGCCTATTGCGGAATACTTTGATGAAGCTGAGGGCAAAGAGTATTTCGCAAAAACGTGTCAGATTCTTATCTATGCCGGAGATGAATTGACTGCAGATAGGGTTAACTCGAAGGGCGAGGTTGTTGAGCAGGGCACTATCTCTATGCTTCGTGATTGCAAGCTGGAGACTATTCGAGTTTTGTATCTCGATGAACATCACATCGGAGATGCGCTCCTCAAGACCCTTGTTACTGACAAGATGTCGCCGGAACGGGAAGATTTATATTCGCGATTGTCGGCCAAACCAACAACCGACAGCTTAATCGAAATTTATCGGCGTTTACGGCCTGGCGATCCACCGCGGCCTGAAACTGCAAGCGCTACCTTTAAGAACCTATTCTTTAATCCTGATAGATACGACTTGTCCGATATTGGTCGTTACAAAATAAACCATAAGCTTTACGTATCTCAGGGGAAAGAGGCTCCGCCATTGGATTTAGGGGTGCTGACGCCCGATGATATCAAAGAAACGGTTCGCTATTTGTTGGAACTCAGAAATTCTAGTGATCAGCTGCGTTATTGGATTGATGACATCGACCATTTGGGGAATCGACGTGTGCGAGCCGTTGGGGAGCTCATAGAAAACCAGTATCGTATCGGGTTGGTCCGAATGGAGCGAGCGGTTAAGGAACGCATGGGGATGCAGGACGTTGATACGCTTGTTCCCCAAGACCTGATTAATTACAAGCCGGTCGCGGCGGTAGTAAAGGAGTTTTTTGGCTCTTCGCAGCTCTCACAGTTTATGGATCAGACTAACCCACTTTCCGAAATTACTCATAAGCGGCGTCTTTCTGCCCTTGGGCCAGGCGGTCTTACTCGAGATAGGGCTGGTTTTGAAGTTCGAGACGTCAATCCGACCCATTATGGGAGAATTTGCCCAATTGAGACCCCGGAGGGTCCAAATATTGGGCTTATTGCATCGTTGGCTGTGTACGCTCGGGTAAATGAGTTTGGTTTCTTGGAGACCCCGTATCGAGTTGTTGATAACGATCATTCAGTTACCGATGACATTGTCTATCTCTCTGCATTAGAGGAGGAGCGAGAGACTATTGCTCCTGCGAGCTTAGTTTCAAATGATGGGCAATTCCGTGAGAGCGCTGTTCCGGTTCGTAAGAACGGTGAGTATGTGCTTTCGGCTCCCCAAGAAGTCACTAAAGTTGATGTAAGCCCGAAGCAGATTGTAAGTGTTGCGGCATCTCTCATTCCATTTTTGGAAAATGACGATGCTAATCGAGCGCTCATGGGGTCAAACATGCAGCGGCAAGCAGTGCCCTGTTTGCGTGCGCAAGCTCCGATTGTTGGAACGGGGATGGAGCATATTGTTGCCCGTGACAGTGGGGCAGCTTTAGTAACGAAAAGAGCGGGACAGATTGTTTCGGTTGATGCCGAGCGAATTGTAATCAAGGCTGACACCACTACCGATGATCCTCTGGATACGGGTGTCGATATATATAACTTAGTGAAGTATCGCCGATCGAATCAGAACACCTGTATCAATCAGCGCCCGATAGTTCGGGCGGGGGAGCGGGTAGGTGTTGGCGAAATTATTGCTGATGGCCCAAGCACCGAGATGGCGGAATTGGCGCTCGGGCAAAATGCCCTTGTGGCGTTTATGCCTTGGCATGGCTACAATTTCGAGGATTCGATACTCCTGAGTGAAAATCTGGTGAAGAAGGATATTTTTACGTCTATTCATATCGAAGAATTCGAATGTGTTGCCCGAGACACCAAACTTGGAAAGGAGGAGATCACTCGCGATATTCCTAATATCGGGGAAGAGGCTCTCAAAAATCTCGACGAATCAGGGATTATTCGCATTGGCGCCGAGGTTGCTCCGGGAGACATCCTCGTTGGCAAGATAACCCCAAAAAGCGAGACTCAGTTAAGTCCGGAAGAGAAGCTTTTGCGTGCAATTTTTGGTGAGAAGGCGGGTGAGGTTCGCGATACGAGCTTGAAACTCCCCCCGGGAGTGGAAGGCACCATTATCGCGGCCCAAGTATTCTCTCGTAAGGGAACTGATAAAG
>CAZPBV010000182.1:0-1753 GCA_964584675.1 uncultured Bdellovibrionales bacterium | reverse complement strand
GAGCGCATGTTGGCGATAGAAAAGCGTGAAATCGCCCGTATTGAGCAAGACATGCGTGATGAAATGAATATCATTCGCGAGGCAGCGGTTAAGGAGATTCGCAGTCTGTTGGTTGGTAAGGTTACCGCTTCTCGCTTGGTTGATGAGAGTCGGCAGCAATTGATAGCTAAGGGAGCCGAATTGACCGTCGCTCTTCTCGATCAAGTGCCTTTTGAATATTTGCGAGATATTCAAATAGGTGACGAAAGTGTTCAGGAGACTGTAAATCGTATCGTTGTCCGCACCGGACAGATGATTAACAACAAGAAGGCGGTTCTTAATGAGCAAATTAAGAAGCTTAAAGAAGGCGATGAGCTGGCCCCCGGCGTTATTAAGTTAGTGAAAGTTTTCGTTGCCATTAAGCGCAAGATTCAAGTTGGTGACAATCTGGCTGGCCGTCATGGTAACAAGGGGGTGCTTTCTAAAGTGGTTCCTCAGGAAGATATGCCTTATTTGGCTGACGGAACACCAGTGGATGTGGTTCTTAATCCTCTGGGTGTGCCTTCGCGAATGAATGTCGGGCAGATTCTTGAGACCCATCTTGGGTGGACATCGTATATGATTGGGCGAGCAATTGAGGGGGTCCTTGACCAGGTGGTGGATCCCTATACCGGTGCTACGCGGCTGGGAGTAACTGCGGACCAATCGAAGGAAGCTTCCGATCGACTGAGGAATGTTCTGCGGATAGCGCTTAAGGATAAGGAGCATGTGAAATTGATTGACTCTCTCTCGAGCGATGCAGTTTTTGAACTCGCGCGCCGGGAAATGAAGGGCATTCACGTTGCATCTCCTGTTTTTGATGCGGCCACCGAGGGTGACATTCATGAGATGGCTCAAGTGGCTGGAGTCGAGCCGACCGGTGAAGTGCAATTATTTGATGGACGCACGGGAGAGGCTTTCGCGGAAAAAGCTACTGTCGGCATCATGTATATGCTGAAGCTTGATCATCTTGTTGATGATAAGATTCACGCGCGGTCTATTGGGCCATATTCTTTGGTTACTCAGCAGCCATTGGGTGGTAAGGCGCAATTCGGAGGCCAGCGTTTGGGGGAAATGGAAGTCTGGGCGCTGGAGGCTTACGGAGCCGCCTATACTTTGCAGGAATTCCTGACGGTCAAATCTGATGACGTTGCCGGACGTACTCGCATGTACGAGTCCATTGTTAAAGGCGAACATGTGCTGGAGCCCGGTTTGCCTGAGTCATTTAACGTCATGATGAAGGAACTTCAATCGTTGGCGCTTGATGTCGAGCTGATTGAGGATAACGCTGAGCAAGCTGAAGGTGTTGATTCTGAGGGTTTAGGTGTCACATCGGGGGCGGATGGCGGCAATCTGCTCTCAGCCGGGAGCAATGAGTCAGCTCGTGCGGCAATGAACGAGCTCGGGGGATAATGAACGAGCTCGGGGGATAACGGCCCACGACGATAATTTTGTGAAGCGAATAAATTGAGATAAGTAATATTTCGAGTCAAAGTCGAGAACATACTATGAGCATGGATGACCTGTTTAGCCTATTTGAGAAGCCAAAGAATCCGATAAAGTTCAATGCCCTGAAAATTTCTCTGGCTAGTCCGGAAAAAATTCGTAGTTGGTCATTTGGCGAGGTCACCAAGCCGGAAACCATCAACTATCGTACCTTAAAGCCGGAGCGAGATGGGCTTTTCTGCGCCAAGATTTTTGGTCCAGTAAAGGATTACGAGTGCATATGTGGAAA
>CAZPBV010000181.1:6760-7212 GCA_964584675.1 uncultured Bdellovibrionales bacterium | reverse complement strand
ACACTAGCCATGCTCTTGGAACGAAAGAGCCTCTGTTGTGAGTCCATCATCGGAGATTCATCTTTGGACTGCACCACCGAATTTCGCCACCACAAAAACGTGTTGGCAAAGACAGAAAGACCCGCCAAAACCAAGCCAAAGATGACACCTCTCACCGGCTCAGGATCCATGAAGCGCACATAGCTGGCAAACAATATGGCGCTTACCGTTACGAACATCGAGCCCGCCACTATAAGCGACGCGAGATGTTCAAATTTTCCAAGACCGTAATTATAAAGGGAACGATCAAGGGAACGCGTCCGTAACTTTTGATGCGGTAAGTGAACTTCTTCCTGCCGGACGCCACTACGTCGATTCGCCGCATACCCTGGAGTAGCAAAAGCAACTCGGCGGGCCACCCACCACGTACAGAGGATGGCAACGAACTCCACCACACAGCGCAACACATCGGC
>CAZPBV010000181.1:1678-6750 GCA_964584675.1 uncultured Bdellovibrionales bacterium | reverse complement strand
CCAAGCCAACCATGGCGGCAATCAAGTTAATTTCGACAGCGCCTTGGCGAGTGGACCACCGCGAAAACAGGCCCTCCTGAGACGTCATCATCGACTCTTTCGAGCACGCGTATGTAGGACTGCTATAACGGCATCGACACAGTGATCAAGCGGAACCTGGGAAGTATCCAGGCGAATATCCGGCACCTTGGGCTTTTCATAGGGTCCGCTGACCCCCGTAAACTCCTTCAATTCTCCGGCGCGAGCGCGCTTATAGAGGCCATGAGGGTCTCGAGCCTCACACACTTCAATCGGTGTATCGATGAACACTTCAATGAAGTTATCCCTTCCAATGATGTCCCGAGCCATATCGCGATCTCTCTGTAGGGGTGAAATGAAAGAGCATACCACCGTGACACCAGCCTGATTGAATAGCCGCGCCACCTCGGCAGCACGGCGAATATTCTCCTGCCGGTCCTCCATAGAAAAACCAAGATCGCGGTTAAGACCAAAACGCAAATTGTCGCCGTCTAGCCGATACACGGGGCGGCCGGTATCAAAGAGGCGGCGCTCGAGCGCTTTGGCAATGGAGGACTTCCCCGCTCCCGAGAGTCCCGTGCACCACAAAGTAAGCGCCGCGAACCCGCTTTTATCTTCTCTCTCCCGTTGCGAAATAAGACTTGCTTCCGCATGAAGCGCGGACACTGCGCGCGGTGCGTCATGTTCGACAGACTCCGGCGCAGGCACCAGCAGTTCGCTCGGTAAACGATCAATCACCATTCCGGCCGCGACCGTAAGATTAGTATGAGGATCGATCAGGATAAAGTTTCCGGTAGCGCGATTACTCTGATAAGAATCGAGGAAAAGGGGGCGAGTAGAAGAAAACGCCACGCGACCCACTTCGTTCAACTGCAAACCTGCGCATGCTGTTCGCTGCAGCGTATTCACATCCATGCGATACTTAATGTCGTCAATAAAAACTTTACTCTCACGCGTGGTATGTAAAATGACGTACTGCTTTTTTACATTCATGTCCTCTTCTGCCATCCACACGACCATAGCCTCAAATTGAGTCTTGAGAGGCGGCATATTCATTGGGCGAACGAGCATATCGCCGCGCGAAATATCAATCTCATCTTCAAGCGAAATAGCCACCGACATAGGCGCATGAGCCACCTCGACGGTGCGCCTGCGCGGGTCTCTGGAGTCCACATCAATGCTGCGGATGCGGCTCTTTTTCATGGAGGGAAGCACCATGACTTCCTCTCCCGCCCGAATGTGCCCGCTACAAATTTGACCCGCGAAGCCGCGGTAGTTTTGATGGGGACGAATGACGTACTGCACCGGAAAGCGAAAATCTACATGATTGCGATCGCCAGCAATGTAGACATTTTCGAGGTACTCCATCACGGTCTCGCCATGGTACCAGGGCATACGCTTACTCGGTTCCACCACATTGTCGCCGTGCAAGGCCGCTACCGGAACAAACCGCACTTCGCGCACGCCTATCTTGGAAGCAAAATCGGTAAACTCTTCTCGAATACGGTCAAATACGGATTGGTCGTAGTCAACCAAATCCATCTTGTTTACCGTTACCAACAGGCGTGGAACCCCCAAAAGGGCTGCAATGAATGCGTGCCGCCGGGTTTGAGTCACCACACCCTTGCGAGCATCAACCAAAATAATAGTAAGATCGGCCGTTGATGCGCCGGTTGCCATGTTGCGCGTATACTGTTCATGCCCGGGGCTATCGGCCAAAATAAACCAACGCTTAGAAGTCGAGAAATAACGATAGGCGACATCGATGGTAATTCCCTGCTCCTGTTCAGCCTTCAGTCCGTCAGTCAGAAGCGCAAGCGCTAGCTTTCCTCCTCCGTCCACCTTCTCAGACTTGCGGCGCAAGGCATCGAGGTGGTCCTCATATATATTCCCCGTATCGTGAAGCAGCCTGCCGATAAGGGTTGATTTTCCATCGTCCACGCTCCCGGCCGTCGAGAAACGCAGCAGCGAGCCTCGCACCGCGTGCTCAACCAAATCCCAGACTGGAGCAATTGCTTCACTCATAGGGCCTAGAAATATCCTTCCTTCTTTTTAATTTCCATTGATCCGTCGGTATCATGATCAATAACCCGAGTCGCGCGCTCAGAAACGCTGGCCTCCAACATTTCATCAATAATTTTCGGCACAGTGTCAGCCTGCGATCGCACCGCGCCGGTGCAAGGGGTGCAGCCGAGAGTTCTAAATCGGCACATAATTTCCTGCGGTTGCTCTCCCGAAAGAACATCGCTTCGCCCCAAAGAAGCCACGACCGGAATTAACTGATCGCCGCGCTCAACCATGAGACGAGGCTTGGCGAAATACAGCGGCACGAGTGGAATCTTCTCCACATGAATATAGTGCCACACATCAAGCTCAGTCCAATTAGAAAGCGGAAAAACTCTCATCGATTCGCCGGGGCCTAGTTTGCCGTTATAGTAGTTCCAAAGTTCTGGACGCTGGTTTTTGGGATCCCATTGACCGAACTTATCTCGAAAAGAAAAAATGCGCTCCTTGGCACGAGACCGTTCCTCCTCGCGGCGCGCGCCTCCCAGAGCGGCGTCAAATTTTCCCTCCCGAAGAGCCGCCACCAGCGCCTGGGTACGAAGCAATGAACAACAGCGCTGAGTGCCAAAATCATACGGATTGGTGTTCGCCGCAATCGCGGGTTCATTACGATAAACAATGAGCTCGGCTCCTATCTCCTTAATAAAGACATCTCGAAACTCGTACATTTCTGGAAAATCAAAACCCGTATCAACATGCATCAGGGGGAATGGGATCTTGCTTGGATAGAAGGCTTTTTGGGCAAGACGGACAATCACTGACGAGTCCTTCCCCACCGAGTAGAGCAGCACCGGCCGTTCAAACTGAGCTGCCGTTTCTCGCAGAATGTGGATGGCC
Organism: uncultured Bdellovibrionales bacterium; assembly: GCA_964584675.1. Classification (GTDB taxonomy): domain Bacteria; phylum Bdellovibrionota_C; class UBA2361; order UBA2361; family JBGSMV01; genus CAZPBV01. Next base: position 3,831 of record CAZPBV010000181.1, on the reverse strand, counting down.
TCTGCTTCGAGAAATTGGAGGTGATTGAGCGTAAAACTTGACACGATAGAGCCAGAATTCAATAGGTTATAGCGAAATGACAAAATATACTTGCGGCACAAGCTGAAAGGGCCGATAAGGCCCTTTCCCTGAACTCTACCTGGCCCTGCGGAGGCCGTACGAACCAGGCAGATTCATTGACGGCGAGTATGCTCGAAGGACTTTTACCTCTTCGCTTTGGTAATCGCAAGCACAACGGGAAGACCTCCATTGGCCCCCGCCCTATGGAACCCCCAAGGCAGCGGACTCAAGCTTGCGTAATAGCTCCGCCCTAATTTTAGGGCTATCTTCCTTTTGCGACGCCTCTCGAAGGATGCGAGCTTCGACGTCATTCGTTGGATCCAAATGTGAATAGGCAAGCGCTCGCGCCAAGGGCTCGGGGTGAAAGGCCAAGCCTCGTAGCTGTTCAGTATTGGCTCGAAATTCATGGTTAGCCAAATAGCGAGCTGCTTCAACGTTCCAGACGTCAATAGAGGAGGCCACACTCCTGCGCGTCAGTAAAATACCGAGCACGACATCGCTCTCCGGGTTAGTCTGAAACCACTTGCTAATAACCGCATACGCAGACTCGCCGGTGGCACCAAGCGCGATGACTAAGGCGACCAATTGCTGTCTCGTAAGCCCCTGGGTGCTCTCACTCAAATAGGTCCATGTTTCAGGAGACAAACCGCGCAGATTCTGCTTGCTCAGACGCGCAACGGCGGCCGAGCGAATAGTTGCGGATGGAAACGTCACCAGATCTGCGAGATACTCCGTCGACAAGGATACATCTGGAAACAGACCAACACACAAAAAAAGCTTGACTTTCATTTCTATTGAGGCCCAATTGACGGTTCTCGACTCGACAAACCATTCTTTACGCCGAGCAAACACATCCCCGTATTTTATAATTTCCTCGAACAGCAGATCAGCAAGTCCCGGATAGAGCTCGGTAAACGGCAATACAATGAGCAATCTACCGATGATCTCGGATCCTCCACTTCGGGAGCGAAGAAACGTATCAATGACTTCCTTGTCAGCGTTCCCCGAAACTATGTGGCTGAGTGCGAGCGCCTCGGGATCCCCTACTGAACGGACCTTGAGTTTTTCCAGCTCAGAAAATGCCAGGCCATAGGGAGGAGGCAACTTCCCTAGTGTTGTTATCGGAATTTCCTTAAATTGCCCAGCCCCGCTCTTTATACTCAAATCGCCAACTGCCGCCAAAATCACCCCGGGATGCGCAGTTGAAAGCGGGGGCAGAGCACGGGGGGGGTTCTTGATATACCCCGCAAGCCCGAGCGTCAAAGCGACTTGCCTATCTGCCGGGGTTAGCTGTTTTGACCATAGGGGATTAAAGGCCATCCGCAGGAGGCCCGCCCGCACCGGGGGCTGAGTGCGCCCCTCAAGAACACTCTCAACAATAACGTCCTGGGCTTCCCGCACCCCACCATATACCGCGCTCCGCATTACCTCCTCCATACGCTCCAGCTGACCACTCGCCCACCCAGTCTTCAGGCGAAATTGCTCAGCATCGGTTGTCGGGCGAAACCACCACATGCCAAGCGCAATAAAGATAGCGCTCCCGAGAAGTAACAGCATGGCCCAGCGGTGTTCCGGCAGTGCGCGTATCCCCGAGAGCGAGGCCCGATCCTCAGACGGAACATCTTTGGACGGCACCGTTAAGGAAGCTTCCGAGGATTGCTGCATCACCACCGACGAAAGACTCAAGACTCGCCCAGGGCGCATCATTTCCCGCTGATAAGTCGCATCACCCGCAATTTCTCCGCCGGGAGCATTGCCAAGTCTCTTTCTTTCCGTTGAGAAAACCCCAAAAATTCGCTCCACGACTTCCAAAGACGGCCTATCTTCGGGGTTGGTACGCAACAACGCCTGCACAACTTGTGATTGTTCCGTCGTCATTTGGGCGCCGTATAGTTCCTGTATAACAAGCCCAAGACCATAGAGGTCGGAGCGCACCGATATCTCGCCCGTTTGCCTGCATTCCGGTGCAAACTCCGGTACTATTCCCTGGACACTCGGGCTAAAAGCGCTCACGCCAGCATCTAACAGGGTGATACTTCCATCTAAAACGCCAACGTTGGCTGGGCAAACATGGCCATGGGCAAATCCCCTTC
>CAZPBV010000181.1:0-1668 GCA_964584675.1 uncultured Bdellovibrionales bacterium | reverse complement strand
GGAATCCAAGGTATGGGGGAGAAACCTTCGTCGAATCACGATCCTCTCCTGGATACTCCCACCGCCCCCCTTGCACAGGTACTGAACCCCGGAAAGCGACTCAAGCCCGATCGAAAAATGCAGAAGATCGCAAAAACGCTTAAAACGCACGCCATCAGTGCTTAGTGCCGGATCGCTTCCCCGCACTATCCACAAGACGCCGCCCCCAACAGCCGGTTCAAGCACCAAGGCGCGAATATCCCATGGCGCCCATCCCCGAAGAGCCCCAACCAGCACAAGACCGGAGCGCTTTTCAAAGCCCCACTCTAATAATCGGCTTGCCTGTTCACGCTCAGAAGCGGACAGAACCTCGACTGACAACACTCGCTCATGAGGTAGCGGCGAGCTTAAGGCCATTGACACTCCCTTCCGAATTTGCGGTATATTTTTGAGCGCCGGCTACGAGAGAGCGCAATTCTTGCTCCACTCGCTCCAATACTTCGTCATACGAAAATGCCCCCAGCAGCTCCCCCTTTCGCTTCAAATTGACGTGCCGCGGCGCACACCACAAGCCCAAATCAGCATCATCGCTCTCGCCAGGACCATTTACCCGGCAGCCCATGACCGCAATGGTAAAATTATAACACTGTGCAAAAGCCGTCAGTTCTTTCACCTTTTCAGCCAGCTCTACAAAAGCGGCATTCTCAACGCGGGAACATGAGGGACACGAAATAATATTGAGGCCGGCCTGCTCAAATCTGGGTACCGAGCGAAAGCGGCCTGCATATACATTCTCAATTATGGCGCGGCCAATAACAACCTCCTCGTATTTGCGTTCAAACGGCAGAGTCAACGAGACGCGCACCGTATCCCCTATGCCGCGTGCTAGCAAATTCTCAAATGCAATTCGCGTCTTCACTTCGCCCATAGGCAGCATCCCGGCCTCGGTGACCCCAAGATGCACCGGAATAGCAGGAAATTCTTCGGCAAAAAGAGTATTGATATCAATTACATCATTAGGGTCAGAACTCTTCAATGAAACAACGAAATTATCAAATTGCAAGTCGCGCAAGATGCCAATATGCTCGCGCGCTGACGCCAGAGCCGCTTCTAAGTGCGATGTCCCGCCCTGTTGCTGTGCTACTTGTCTGTGGACAGGGTCAAGGGAACCGAAATTAATACCCACTCGCACGGCACAATCATGCTCCTTAGCCGCAGCAACAATGAAGCGAACCTTGTCCGCCACGGGAACCTCTTTTTCATGGTGGTGCAAATGACCCGGATTATAGCGAATCTTCTGCACATAGGGGGCAATCTTGGCGGCAAGCTGATAACTCTCTTGCAGATCAACGACCAACCGCGCATTAGTGCCCTTTCTTATCTCGGCTAACGCCTCAACATCGCGCCGGCTATCAACGGCGATACGAATAATGTCTGCGCCATGATCCTGAAGCATGGCGATCTGAGATAGAACCGCTTGAATATCCTGCGTTCGCACCGCGCACATGGACTGAACAGAAATGGGAAAGCCATCTCCGATTGTAAGATCCCCCACCCGTACCGCCCGAGTGGGTCGCCGCTTAATCCTCTCTTGAAGATCTGTCATAGCTCTAGCCGCCTATATAACTACAAAACTAAGGAACTGCTTCAAAACCGCCATCCCTGGCGGTTTTTCAGTTGCTCCAAATT
>CAZPBV010000180.1:0-7217 GCA_964584675.1 uncultured Bdellovibrionales bacterium | reverse complement strand
ACGGCCGAAACACAGATCAATGACAGCACGACGCGCGGACACGGGCAGAACATGGGCGCACTCCGACAACGTGGACCAGCGTCGCCGCTTGAAGACCTCATGCGGTGCGGCAACGGATGTGCAGAAACGGCAGACCGAGCGTCTGCATAGTTTTCTTGCCACGTTCACGCATGAATTGAGAACTCCGCTGGCTAACTTGCGTCTGCAAGCTGAGCTGCTCAAAGAAAAGTTAGGAGGCGGCGCGGCCGAACGCACCCTAGATGTCCTCGTTTCCGAGACCGGCCGATTATCCCTCCAGCTTGAAAACTGCCTCTTCCTGGCAGATACGGGAGGGGTACGATATCACATCGAGGATGTTTCGCTGGAAGAGACGCTATGGGCGCTTGGAGACTTATGGCCGGATGTGCGCATTGTGATTGAAACTCCGTGCCGGGTGCGGGTAGATCGGCGCGCCTGGCAGAGTGTGCTGCAAAATGTAATACAGAATGCGGTGGTACATGGTGGTGCCACGGTGATTTCGATACGGGCCTCGGCTGACGTCAGCGGCATGATTCGCCTTGAAATCGCTGACAACGGCAGCGGTTTTTGTGGCGACCGAAAACGCTTGGGACGGCTCTTTGAGCGATTCTACCCGGGCAGCGGCAGCGGCATTGGTATATTTTTAACAAAAAAATTAGTATCCGGCATGGGAGGCGCCTGTCGAGTGAAAGAGGTGAGCCCGCATTTTGTGGTTGAGATTCTTCTTTCGGGCGAGGTTGTTAATAGTAGTAGTTTAGTCCGGGGGCTTTGACGAGCGTGAATCGTTTGCTGCTAGTTGAGGACGATCAGAACCTTGGCGCGTCCCTCAAGGAAAGACTTGAGCGCGAGTATTATCAAGTCGATTGGACCAGGCTTAAAGCCGATGCCCAGGAGCGTGTCTTGGGCGATTCTCCGGGCGACTATGATCTCATCATTCTTGATGTCGGGCTTCCTGACGGTTCAGGCCTTGATCTTGCCCGCGACGTTCGGCTGGCCGGCAAGCCGACGCCGATCCTATTTCTGTCAGCCCAAAGTTCCGCCGAATGCCGCCTCGAAGGCTTTGAGCTTGGGGCGGAGGATTATATCCCCAAACCATTTCACCTCAAGGAACTATTGTTGCGGGTGCATAAGGTACTTGAGTCGCGTGGGCAGAGCGCACGGCGCCGTTTTGGATCTCTTACGATAGAAACCGATCGCATGGCGGTGGTATTTGACGATGGACACATAGAGTATCCGCCGGCGCGGGATTTTCAATTGCTATGCTTTCTGGTTAACCAGTCACCGCGAGTGGTTAGTCGCGAAGAAATTCTTCGCGAAGTTTGGCAAAATGATCAAACTCAGTCTGGCCGCACCATTGATAATGCCGTCATGCGCCTGCGGCAAATTCTTAAACGATCCCAGTGCGATCCCATTCGCTCGGTGCGTGGTGTGGGCTATCAGTGGGTGGGTGTCTAACTGTGACATGCCCTCCTGGCAGAAATTTGTTGTTGACATAGTTATTTAAAAATAGCCATAATAGCTATATGAAAGCGGTTACCTTGACGCAGTTAAAAAATAATTTTAGTTCTCTCATGGATCTCGTCAAGAAAGGCAAGACCTCCTTGATTGTCTATGAGCGCAAAACACCGGTAATAAAAATTATTTTTGCCGGTCAAGATAAGTCGACTGACGAGGAATTTGACTTGGTGGCGATGCGTTTGGAGCGAGCAGGGCTCCTTAAGCGTGCCGGCTCCAAGCCGCTAACTCCGGGTGAGATACGGAAACTTCGGGTTACCCCGCGCAATAAGAAAGCTGATATCGTTGCCGCCGTATTGGCCGGCCGTGACGAGGAGCGATGAATTTTTGGGATACATCGGCTCTTGTTCCACTCATCGTGGAGCAGGCGCTGAGTTCTCGTGCTGAAGCCTATTATCAGCGCGAGCGTCATGGCGTGTTTGTTTGGTGGGGTACCTATACCGAATGTGTTTCTTCGCTGGCGCGGCTTGAACGCGAGCGGGGGCTTCGTAGCCAGGAATTCGAGCAAGCTTTGCGCTTGCTTTCGACGCTGGCCGAGTCGTGGAATGAGGTATTGCCGTCTGATGTGCTGCGGGCGCGAGCCAATCGGCTGTTGCGTATTCATCCACTCAGAACCGGAGATGTGTTTCAGTTGGCGAGCGCCATTATCGCTTCAGAGGACTTGGCTTCCAGGGTGGCAGTAGTCACCTTCGACGAGCGGCTTGCCGCCGCCGCCCGGCGCGAGGGGTTTGAGGTGATGGCGTAGTGCCATGTTACTTCTTTTATCTTGAGGTCACATTCTCAATAATGGTGCAATAACAGAGAGGGGGTAGTGGACTCCCCGTCGTTGTGTGGCCATGTTTTGCTCAAGAATATCATCCGCTTCCTCGCGTTGGGTACAGGAACAGGCTGGACCGCCAGGCGGCCGTTGCTGTCCGGTGCGTTCTCAGGATCCTCATGCCAAGGCCGTAGCTGCGCTGGAGCGCTTTATTGCAGGGGAGATCGCGGTCCATGGCTGTCTGCCGGGCGACCACCGGGTGGTGCAAGAACTAAGTAGGGCGGCTACCAAGATGATGGTTGCAGCCGGCCAAGATCCATTGTTTAGGAAACTGGGGGTCAAGCTTCCCGATCACTGCGAGATTTGCGTGATTCTCTCCTCTGAGGAGAATGGTTTTGTGAATCCGGGTAATCCGGAACGAATTATCGCCCATAGCGGGCTTCTTAATCTCCTTGACACACCGGAACTTCGCCTGGCCTTTGTGGGCCATGAGATTTCACATTTTATACATTCTCAGATTATTGAAGCTGCGAAAAGGCCACCCATCAGGGAACGTTTTGGGGAGGCTATCTGGGAGGATAGAGTTCTAGGGCGACTCAGCGACTCGGACCCGAAAGTACTCTTGAGGAAGCTGCTTTCCCGCCCGGAGGAACTTTGGGCGGATACGCGCGGGTGTCATTTTTTACTGAATGCCATCGGGGTGGCTCCGGAGGCAGTTACCTCTATGTTGCTGCGCTTTCGGGGTGCGTGCGCATCTGATGCTAGGTGGGAAGAGAGAGCCCTTTTGGCGGCTCTTCCAGAAGCGTTGCGCTCTCACCCGCCTTCCGAGCACCGTGTGTGGACCAGTAGAAATCTTGCTGCCAAGGAATGCTATCCGGCAAGTTTTGAGCCCCGGCGTTCGCCAGCTCACGAGCAAGATCCCGCCTTGCCGCTTGAATCAAGGACAAGACGTATGGTGGATCTTCTTGTGCAAGGCTGCCCCCTCATGGAGTGGTTCTTAAGCCCGGAGAATTTCAGTAACTATGTGCCCTATGGCATCGTATGCGCAGACAAACCTCATGTTTCAAAAAAATTAAAGAATTTACCGCAAGAGGATCGTTTGCTATGCGCTATGATCCTAGGTTCCATGGGCGTTTTTAATGATGGATTATTTAACCAAGTCTTTGAGCTGGAGCACCTCAGTATTGAGTCAAGAGATGCTGATCCCGCAGAGCATGGACGCTTTATGCAGCTTCTCAATAAAGTTAGTCAAGAAGACGTTGCTGTAACTCCTCTACATATGGAAGCGGGGCGCGCGAAGCTGGCAATTTGGCTCGCGGATCTCGTTTTGGAGACACTAAAGGACTTGAATATATCGCCTTTGCAGACGCTAGTAATCCTAAACCTTTTCGGCCATGGAGACGTCCCTGTCACAGTTAGTAAATATCAAGAGCTACTAAGACGTCTCGCCCCAGACGACCTTCTTTCTCTGTCGAGCGCTTTCCCTGTGGCTCCGCCATCTCGGGCTATCCTTTGGGAGGCCCTAAGAAGTTTTTGTATTGGAAGGAGCATTAACTTATTCCTACCTATCTATGCAGAAAGTTGGCGTAATGAGTTGATAGGTCGACTTTACGTATCTAACGAGCAAGCTATTGACGTCAGGCCAGCACCACCATATTTCCCTAGAGATATAGGCTGGTCATTACGCCGCTTAGTCAAGGATGCTTTTTCTTCTCTTTTGACGGCAGATAAATTTCGGACTGCTGAGGAGGCTTTAGAGTGGATTCAGCGATTTGAGCAGATGAGACCTTTGCCTGAGTCTGTGGCCGGAGAGTGTGGGGACCCGGCCTTCGTGGGAAGCCTTGCTCTCGAAGTGGTGGCCCACTTTTCTACTGGAGGCCGCCCGGCATTAGAGATTCTTCGCCTTGTTGCGGACTGTGGATGGGAACTAGATCCCCCGTACGGGGAGGCAAAGGCCGGAGCAGAGAGTAACGGCCGTACCATTGAGTCCATTGCTAAAGCTACAATGAATTTGGGCGGTACTAAGAAAATATTGGAAATAGTGCGTGAATTTGAAATTCTCTGGCCCATCTTTTGTGACAGCCTGTTCAGGGGGGCAGACTTTAAGAAACAGTACCAATACCGGATTGAACCTGACAGAATGTCCTCCCAAAATGCGCTCATCAATCCGCATGACCGCTGGGCCTATGGCGAAGATAAGTCGACACTTCGTCCTGAGCTGGTTCGCGGTCAAAAGTTAATCAAAACATTTTTGCGGGGGGTAGATAAGGGGCCTTGCCTATTTAGCGAAAAAGTTTGGGGGGACATTGCACGAGAGGCGGTACGTAGTCTCTCAGACCTTGAATACCTGGTAGAGTTTATTTCGGAACGATATCGGCACCCAGCTCTGGATAAAATGCCCATTCGAGAGCGAAACCGGGCACAAAGCTTGAGCGCTGTGGTAGGTACCGGGCTCGATATTCTTTCTGAGGGCGGTCTCATTGATCCGAAATCGCAGAGTGATCTTTCGCGTATACAGAATTTGATTGAGAAAGCGCCGCGCTGCGCGTCAAGAAATAGAATAGTTGTTCGCTGGATACGGTTTCTGTGCTCCTGTCCATCTCCGGATGCCGCAGTGTTGCAAAGGGGCCTGCGGCTGCTTGAGACAGAGCCGTTTCAAGAGATGCTTCATCAGCATCTTCAAGAACTGAGGGGCAGGGGAAATCAACAATGTCGCAGGCTCGAGGGGTCTATTGAGGGACTGGAAAAGGTTGTCATTCCTGTTTCTGCGTGGGAGGGGGATCGGAATTCGATTGAGGCGATAATAGTTCGGGGCAGAAGCCGTTATCGAGAACTCGCAGGCAAAGCCTCCCGTCTTCCCGATGGCTATGCGCTGGCGGTAGTTATCAAAAGCGATATCGAGAAACCGATTCAGTGGCCCCCCGCTGAGGGTCTTCATCCGCTCCAAACTATTTCAGGACTTAGGAATGCTGCAGCGCGTCAGTTAGCTGCGGATGGCGTGCAAGTCACTAGACCTATTGAATTTATGGCCCAGGCAGTGCGTCAGGCGGAAGAGTGCGGACAGATGGCATGGCGGACTCTCGGTGTGGACGATCCGGCACAAAAAACCTGCCTTAGTTTTCTGCCGGGCGAGGCTAGAACGAGGGATATTTTTTTTGCTCACCTAAACGAGATTATCTTGGCCCTCCAACCGATTCCCACGCCGCTGAGGGATTCTTGGATATTGAAAGCATATGATGAAATCAGTGCAGGAGACGCGGTTCTCGCGTTGAGAGATGTACTCACACTTCAAGGTCTTCTATATCTTCCCGAAAGCGTAGAACGTTTGGGGGAGGGAGCAGTTAAACTCTATACGCAAGAGCACACCTCTGAGAAATATCCGACACTTGATAATCCAGAAGAATTTTTGGATTTGGTTCGAGAGGCCATGCCTTACTATAGTCTCGGTCGGAATCGCGTGCTGCATAGCTCTCGCGACCTGCTCGTGGGACTTGATTCTCATCTCTCGCGATACTTTGATTCTCTTGTCTGGACCCCGGGATTGCCTAATCCCATACCTTCTCAGCAAACCTTGTCGGCGAGTTCGATATTTGATTTTCAGGCGGGTCTGCTGGAAAGTTTTGAAGACTACGATGTAGTGGAGTTCATCCTTTACAGTCATGGTATCCTTGCTGATAAGCCATGGTCGGTTAAGTATATCGAGTACTTGCTTGGCGGCACCCTCGACGCTTTGGGCGATGCGAATCAAAAACTTGAGCCCGGCGCCAGGAGAGCAGTCTTACACCAACTATTTGGCGGTAGCAGGGGGCTTTTTGCGCGCAAGGATCGGGCAGCGCTCGATCTTCTCGCCCGGTCTATTGCTTCCGAGATTGCCGACGCTATGGGGTTGGAGGAGGATTTGCGAACCACCTGCATAGAAGTTGCCAAAGACGTATTTTTTAGGGCGAATTTTCCTCAGCATGTGAGTGTGGAAATATTGGCGACATTGAGCGACTGGAGGCAGCAGCATGCCGCCTCATCTTCGGTGACTCAGTCAGAAAAAGCTGATTTGATCTATCGCCTTTTTGAGGCCGCCGGGCCTCCGGGTATCCGCCTGCTGCAAGGACTGGTGATGGAGCCCGGTCTTTTTCCGTCTGAAGTGCGGGACTATCTGCGAAGGGCTCAATACCGCACAGAACCTGGGCCTGCGAGTGCTCCGCATCACCTGTGTCAAGCCCACGGCTTAGAGGATGTAATAATTGGGGGCTACTGTGGGGGAGGCACGATGGCTGAGATTCGCAGAATTGAGAAAGTGGGCCCCTCCGATTGCCAGGCTGTGGTAGGAAAGTTTATGCGCGCAGACACAGTCGATCAAATAGTTTCCTTGCGCGATCCAATGATGAAAGTTGCCCAAACTTTGCAGAAGAGGGGTCATCCATGGAGCGCTGGGGCTATTGGGGCGGTCGTTGACTCCTGCCGCAGGGAGTCTCAACTCTTGCAGATGGAAGCCGAGCGTACGGGGGTGGAAGTGGCGGGAGTCATAGCCCGATCGCTTGGTGGATCGGTCCGCATGATGGAAAATGGGATGCAGGCCGTCGAAACGGCCACCCAACCAACGATCCTTGTACCCTCCAGAATTGATTTAGGAGAGAGAAATGTTACGGGAGATGGCTTTCGGTATTTCTTTGCTATGACTGCCTTGCCTTCCTCTTTTGAAACGTTAGCCGAGGTGGTGGAGAAAAGCGGACAGGGTGAATTGAGGAATTGTCTTGCAAGCAGAGGTGCCGATATTTCATCGATGGCGGCTCAGGTATGGGAGGTTTTTTTTACCGCCTTTTTGGCTGAGGGTGTGTTATTTAAAGACCTTGGATTTGGAAATGTCGGCACTGTCTGCTCGGATGGTCAAACCCAGCACGTATTTTTGGACTTTGGAAGCGTCAGTTGGACA
>CAZPBV010000179.1:6402-7242 GCA_964584675.1 uncultured Bdellovibrionales bacterium | reverse complement strand
GGAAAAGCAGCTTTTCGGTGATCTTCAAACTGGACAAAGCGGATCGTCACATAGACAATCCCAAACCACCCTACCACAGTCGTAAGACTCGTTACCTGGCCATGTTTGGCTCTCAACCAAGCATTGACCTTATCGACAACCTTCGTAGGACGTCCAGAAAAGATAATAATGGTATCCATAACCGCCTCCTCCCAAGCAAGTCTCCAATTAGAACATTTCTAATCGCAAACCTGCTTGAGAGTCCATTCCATGCAAGGGATGTTCAACTACACCAAAGAAATTAGTGCGCATAATGCAAAAACTGCTTATAGGTGAAGCTGTAACTGGGAAGTGTACTATAAGTACGCACAAAAAGCAAAAAAAGATGCTTTATCGGTACATGAGAGGCTTTTCTTTAAGCACGGGGACAAGTGAAATTCGATGTCGGCGTCGATCAATTTCTGCCACCGTAGCATCCAGCGTTTGCCCTTCCTTATAGGTAACAGTTGGTGGAATCTTTTCTTTGCGAATGAGTCCTTCTACTCCCTCACCCAAATCCAAATAGACTCCACTATCATCAACTTTGGTAACGGTGCCGGATATTTTCTTATCAATTGGATAGGCAGCTATTACCTTTTCAAAGGGATCTTCAGTCAACCGTTTGACTGATAAATCAACCCGTCTGGCTTCTTTATCAAAACCAATTACCACGGCTTCAACTTTTTGACCGGTACTATAAATTTGATTGATATCTTCAACCTTATCCCATGACATTTCAGAAATATGCACCAGTCCATCAAGCGTTATGTCTTTACCAGGGACTGGTACAGTCACAAACATCCCAAATGGAGTGATATTGGC
>CAZPBV010000179.1:0-6392 GCA_964584675.1 uncultured Bdellovibrionales bacterium | reverse complement strand
CATGTTGGGCAAATAATTTAGAAGCGGCTTCAAAATCAGCCAATGAAATGGTAGATTTTTGTGAGAAAACAATCTTATTTTCCTTGCGATTGAGATCTAGGATGCGTACTTTTACTTTTTTACCGGCTGCCAGTTGCTGATCACCACTGCCAATATGCGAATTTGGCAAAAAACCGTTGATACCGTTATCGGTAACTACTACTGCTCCACCTTTGGTCATTTCCGTAATACTTACTTCAAGTTGACTCTCACTTTTTTGTACTTTCTCAAGCGCTTCCCAGGTCCGATTACTCATAAAACGGCGAAGTGAAACCACCGGATTACCTGATTCAGATTCTGGAGACAACACACTAACTTCCACAATATCGCCAAGCTTTACTGATGCGAGGATGGCATTGAGGAGATTGCGATCGCGCTCAAGCACAACAGCTTCGGTTTTGGCTTCGATATCAACTGCTACTTCATTTTTCGTTAACTTGGTAACTTTACCTTTGACTAAATCACCTTTACGGAATGTCTTAAAAGAAGTGGTATGCTTGGCCATTAAATCGGCCATCGATGTGGCGGGTTTTTTAGAGGATGATGCGTCTGTCATGTGTCATAGCTTCCTTTCTCGTTGAGAGTGATTGTAAGTATACCACGCACACCTTGGGAGTGCAAGTATACATTCACTATGTGCGAAATAAAAGCGGCACATAACACCTTATAGTATTGTATTATTATCACATTTCTGGTATACTTTCCCCTTCTCTACGTTGCAGCTGGGATGTGTTCTCAGTATGCGGCATAGAGATATCATCAACTACGTTGTACCTTAATAAGTTATGTGCTTTTTGAGGTATTACCGGGAGCTTTCAGTGTCCATCCTTAGACATTGAAAATTTCCGGTAATCCACCTGTATCATCGCCGGGAAACGTAAGGAGACGCAGTATATGCGTTACACCAACCGTTCGCCTCGCACAGAAGCATGGCTCAACACGCTGGAAAGCATGTTGAAGGCAGTCCGCTTGTTGTTCGTGGTTATGATCGCGGCAATCAGCGGCATGATGCCGCTCTCTGCCACCATCATTCACGCCGCCCCTCCCCAGGGGCCGCCCACCGAGGGTTGCTACGAGTATGTCGGCGGGTATTACTTGCCCTGCAAGAATAATATCCCAACGGATGCACCCCCGCCCGACCAGGGGCAGGGTGCGAAACTCCCGGGCACACCGGCCAATGCAGGCGATGCCTGCACCAACCCGGATGTGTTGGCCACGTGCCCGCCCGAGGGTGGGTACTTGCCATATGGTGGTCACCCGCCAACGGATGTTCCCCGCGACGTGCAGGGAAATATCCTTTTTGAAGGCGTCGGCCCCGACGGGAAATACTATTACGATGACAACCCGCCATGGTATAACATGAGCTTTCGGCGCGCACGCGCCGAGCAGGATGCTCTCTGGGAATGGCAACATTCCCATGGCTATCCGCCCGAATCCGTCCAGGACGATCTGGCGCTCCAGGGCTGGCTTGACCACTTGGCGGTAATTGCCGCCGAGAATGGCGCACCGGCGCAGCCAACCGCTGCGCCCGCCCCGCCGCCACAGCAGGATGAGCAACCCGCCCCTGCTCCGGCTCCATCGGAAGTCCCGGCCGGCCCCTCCCCTGAGCAGTGCGCTCAGTGGCAGACCGAGCTGACCACGCTCGAGGAGAAACTGCCGCAAGCGCAAGCACAACTGGAGGAAGCCAAGAAAACGCTCGAAGAGGCACAAGCCAAGGAGGATAGCGCGTATGACGCGCTGAACCAAAACCTCGACAAACAGCAGCGGGTGATAAATGAGCTTGCTTCGTTGCGCCGGAATATCCAGACATGGCAGGATCAACTCATGTATGCCAATACGGCACAACGAATTAGAGAGTTGATTGCTGTTATCGCCGACGGTCAAGCTCGAGTTAAGACCCTCGAGGCTGAGCTCACTGCTCTTCAAGCTGCACAGCCGGCACTGCAACGAGACATTGACCAGGCAGCAATTGCTCGGTCAAAAGCCCAAGACGCTGCTTTTAAGGCAGCGTCAGATGTGGATTGGATTAATAGCCGCATCCAGGTCCTCAAGAGCAGTCTGAAGGACTGCCCAAGCACATAACGTACATAACAATTGCATACAACGAGTCAGTACCAGCGGATGCCACGTCGCATCCGCTGGTACTATACCCATTCTTACTCCCTTCTTACCCCTTTTCTATCCAATTCTTAAGCAAAAATACTATCCTCTACTGAGAGATTAAAAGAGAGAAAAAAAGTATTGAGTGCACGTAAGATACAAGGACATAGTCGAGGGCAGGGGTGACGAATTCTTTCCTTACGTTGATTTTGATACTACATATAATAAAACCCGACCGCAAGGCTGGGTTTTATTATGGTTGGTTACGTAAAAACCACAAAAAAACCCACCGGTGAGGTGGGCTTTTTATTTTTAGCAATTAATTATCGGCATCGACCCATTGTCCCACAACCTAGCGTCGCAGTATCGTAGGCGCTGAATCGTTTCACTACTCTGTTCGGAATGGGAAGAGGTGGTTCCAACTCGCTTCAAATACCGACAAATAATTGCCAAAAAACGACAGTTGACTACAAACTTCTGACTACCAACAACTAACAAAATTTGTTAGCTGTCAGTTGTTAGCCGTTAGCAGTTAATTATTAAAGGATTAGCTCCTTATAAGTGAAGAGAACTGAACGCTCTCCTATGTTCCCCGTAAGAAATACAGGAGAACGTTGGAAATTGTCCATAAAAAAATCTACTACTCGACCATTAGTAGTGGTTGGCTTAACACATTACTGTGCTTCCACCGCCACCCTATCAACCTCCTGGTCTAGAAGGGGTCTATTAATGAAATCTTATCTTGGAGACGGCTTCCCACTTAGATGCTTTCAGCGGTTATCCGATGGGAATCTAGCTATCCGGCGCTGCTCTTTTGGAACAACCGGCACACCAGGGATTCCCTCATCCCAGTCCTCTCGTACTAGGGACGAACCTCCTCAAATTTCGACGGATATACAGGATAGAGACCGAACTGTCTTACGACGTTCTGAACCCAGCTCGCGTACCACTTTAACCGGCGAACAGCCGGACCCTTGGGACCTTCTCCAGCCCCAGGATGTGATGAGCCGACATCGCATGATTTTACTTGTGTAAAACCAGCTCTCTTGTTACCAAGAGTTTTGACTATACCTTCATCCCGATATAAATCGGGAGCTAGCCGTGTTATAGAAGTTATATATTTTTCCAAAACTTGGAAAGAACTCCTATCTTCCTACCTACGTAGGAAAGTCGATACAGTCGCCGATGAGGCGACCTCGGTATTGCCCTGAAGTTTGTTCGAAACCTAAGGGGTTCACCGATTTGAGCTAGTAAATTTTATTATTCCGCGCAGTCTCATTGCGTTATGAAATAATTTGGCTTGCATGTTACCACGCAGGCGCCCCAATGTTTAATTAAGGTGCCAAACCGCATCGTCGCTGTGGACGCTTGGATGCGATCAGCCTGTTATCCCCGGGGTAGCTTTTAGCCGTTAAGCTGCGTGCATACCACTATGCATCACAGGATCACTAAGACCTACTTTCGTACCTGCTCGACTTGTGAGTCTCGCAGTCAAGCTGGCTTATACCTTTACACTATCATCACGATTTCCATCCGTGATTAGCCAACCTTTGTGCGGCTCCGTTGCTATTTAGGAGCCTACCTCCCCAGTAAAACTGCCCACCAGACACTGTCCCCTCGCCACGTTTTTATATGGCTGAGAGTGATACTTGCTCATCTCAAAGAGAGGTATTTCATTGGCGACCGAAGTCTCCCTCCTATACTAAACAGTTAAAATAAGCTCATAAATGCCAAGCTACAGTAAAGCTCCCGGGGTCTTTTTGTCCATGTATATCTAGGCCGCGTCTTCACAGCCATCTCAATTTCGCCGGGTACACGATCAAGACAGTTATTCAGTCATTCTACCTTTCGTGCGGGTCGGAACTTGCCCGACAAGGAACTTCGCTACCATAGAACAGTTATAGTTACTGCTGCCGTTTACTGGAGCTTAAATCCTAACCTGTTACGATAAATCGTCGTCAGTCAAGATTTTTGACTTACCAGCACTGGGCAGGTGTCAGCCCCTATACCTTACCTTTCGGTTTTGCAGGGACCTGTGTTTTAGATAAACAGTTGCTAAATAAACTTTTGTTGCAGCCATCATTGCTGATGGCAAGGCATCTCCCATAGGTTACGCCTAGCTTTTTTGCCGAGTTCCTTGATCATGTGTCTCCCGGTCACCTTAGTCTACTCGACTTGCCCACCTGTGTCGGTTTGCGGTACGGTAAAATATGCGTTTTGTCGCGCCTTGCGGCGGACGTAATGAGGCTTTTCTTGGACGCTGAAAAAGATTGTATTGCCGCTTCTTGCAAAGCGACTTACCATTACAACTTGATTAAACACGGTGACGGATTTGCCAATCACCACTATCTCACTGTTTAGACGGTCATATAGACCGCACAAGTTTTCCAACCTCGTCACCACCTTACATACACATACTCTATACTCGAATATTAACGAGTTATCCATCGGGCTACGCCCCATTTGTCGAGGCACACCCTTAGGGCCGATTAACCCTCCGCTGACTTACATTGCGGAGGAAACCTTGGGCTTTCGGTGGCATGGTTTCTCACCATGCTATCGCTACTCATACCGGCATTCTCACTTCTTACCGCTCCACCAAACCTTACAGTTCAGCTTCACCGCAATAAGAACGCTCCCCTACCAATTGCATCGGACGAATCCGTTGCAAGTTTCCAATTTCGGCACAAAGCTTAATCCTCGATAAATTTTCGGCGCCAAGAACCGTCCGCCAGTGAGCTGTTACGCTATCTTTAAATGATGGCTGCTTCTAAGCCAACTTCCTGGGTGTCTCGGGATCTTGACTTCCTTTTAAACTTAGCTTTGATTTAGAGGCCTTAAATGGGAATCTGGGCTGTTTCCCTTTTGTCACATCAGCTTAGCCCGACATGACTGACTACTGTGCTCAATCGCATGTATTCGGAGTTTGATAGGCTTTGACCGCTTGCGCAGCCAAGAACCATTCAGTGCTCTACCCCATGTGAGTATACACAGCGCTATACCTTAATATATTTCGGGGAGAACCAGCTATCTCCAGGTTCGTTTGGCATATTGCCCCTAACCACAAGTCATCCCAAAACATTGCTACGTTTACGGGTTCGGGCCTTCCCCCAACTTTCGTCGGGGTTCACCCTGCTCATGGTTAGCTCACCTGGTTTCGGGTCTAATGACTGCTACTAGTGTTGCCCAGTTAGGGCTCGCTTTCACTGTGTCTTCCTAAGTTGTCCTTAGTTAAACTAACGCAACAATCATTAACTCACCGGTTCATTCTTCAATAGGCACGACATCATCCCTTACGAGACTCTGTCTGCTTGTTAGCCGACAATTTCAGTTCTATTTCATCCCCCTCCCGGGGTGCTTTTCACCTTTCCCTCGCGGTACTCGTTCACTATCGGTAGGCTACAGTATTTAGTCTTGGATCGTGGTCGACCCGGATTCCCACACAGTTTAAATCGTGCTGCATGGTACTTAGGTACAAACTATCGGATATATTCATTTCACATACGCGGCTTTCACGCTCTTTGGCAGACCATTCCGGATCCTTTTGTTATGAATATACACATCGAATATCGTCTGCCCTGCAACCCCGTAATAAATTACGGTTTAGACTCTTCCGCTTTCGCTCGCCGCTACTGACGGAATCTTGTATAATTTCTTTTCCTGACGCTACTGAGATGTTTCAGTTCGCATCGTTCCCCGCCATACACTATTATATTGATAAATCAACATTGTTCATGTAGGGCTCCCCAGCATAGCTGGGGGGATTGCTCCATTCGGAAACCGCCGGATCAAAGGTTGTTGACACCTCCCCGACGAATATCGCTGTCGTCTGCGTCCTTCCTCGGCCATAGCCTCCTAGGCATCCATTATCGGCATTATGAGTAGATTTCTTTCATTTCATCCCAATAAAATTGGGACATATATGGACATTGTTTGTTATTGTTGAGGATAACAAAAAATTCTCTTCACTTGTTAAGGAGCCAAAAATTTTCAACGCTATAGCACCTTGCGAGTGCTATAGAACAAAATAAGGCTTTTACCCGTTACCCCGCTGGTACTTGAGTACGCTCTCGAAGAAACCCCCTCATTCTAGGGGGCTTGTTCCAAAGTGTAAGCCAAAATAAATTGTTAAGGAATTGTCCCACTCCGCCAAGGCTTCGCGGGACACACTTCGCACTAATTTCAAACGCTACTTCATTTACTGTGGCCGTGCCACGCGTAGTTACGTTCATGTAAACTGAACGTAACGAAGT
>CAZPBV010000178.1:0-7248 GCA_964584675.1 uncultured Bdellovibrionales bacterium | reverse complement strand
AAGGGCCCTCGTGAATTATTGCAATCAGGTTTATCGTTTGCCACCGTGCCATTCGATCAATATCTAGTGAACCACATTCTGCAAGTACTTCGTGATCGCGGCATTTTTTCAGTTCTGGTTGAAGGAGGTGCCAAACTTTTAGCATCCTGCATCGAGAGCGGTTTGTGGGATGAGGCGCGAGTATTTGTGAGCGCAAGTCAATTTGGCTCTGGATTGCGGGCGCCCGAACTAAATCAATATTCTCAGGTGGAGCCTATGAGTTTGTTCTTATCTCCAGACGGCCAGGATTTGGATAATCTTGGAGGGGACACCCTCCTTACCTATCGTAATAAGGGTTCAGGAATATGACGAGGCCATGGAAAGTAATCGAGGACTATTACTACGAACGATTCAAAATATTTCAAATTAAACGTTCCCGCCGGATTAATCCTCGCACAGGACTACCGTTTGATTTTTTTCTAATGGAAGGACTTGACTGGGTAAATGTCGTCGCCATCACGAGGAATAATGAACTGGTGCTCGTACGACAGTTTCGTCACGGTATCAATGATACTACCTTGGAACTTCCAGGCGGTTGTGTGGAGCCAGGAGAAAACCCTGCTCATAGTGCGGGGCGCGAGTTACTAGAGGAGACTGGTTATCGCGCCGACAGACTGGTGCCACTGGGGGTGTTTCACCCAAATCCCGCCATGCAGTCTATGCGAACATATTGTTTCGTGGCGCGCCAAGCTGAACAGGTAGGGTCGCAACGACTGGATGCAGGCGAGGACATCCAAGTGGTCCTTCGTCCTCTCGATCAACTCCGGACCATGATTTCAAGTCAAGAGATTACTCACGGCGTGGTCCTTGCATCACTAGCTCTCTACCTAACCGCGGAGCGAGCCTAGTCAATGGGTAAATCTGCAGCCATATGGCTTGCGATGGGTTCGTCGGTATGTTCGAGTCTAGCGGCAATCTTTCAGGTATCAGCCACCAAGATCCTGTCGCCTCTTGTGGTGGCAGCAGCCGGTAGCTTGCTTGGGGGCATGATAATTTATTTGACAATAGTATTGACACGACGCTCTATATCTCTCGACACACTTCGAAAGACCAATCCCGATATGGTGGTTTTCATTCTTCTGCGTGGAATTGTCGGGGGCATTGTTTTCAATGTGGCCCTCTCTCTTACTTCCGGTATCAAGGCGGTGTTCTTTACCAAGGCGGAGCCCTACTTTATTCTCCTCTGGCGCTGGATGCTTGATGGTGAGAAAGCTTCCCCACGACATCTCAAACTTTTGGGAGTCCACTTATTCGGAGCGGTTGTACTCTCTACCGGCGGACAGTTTGCATTTTCAGCGTCCCACCTAGGAGATGTTCTCCTTTTGATAGCCGTTGCGATTCTCGGGTATACGTATCGTCTTGGAACCCGCTTAGCGCTTGCTCGCGGCGCCTTGGAAACCAGCGCTCTACTACAATTGACCAGCGGGTTAGTTCTGGCATTCCCTGCTATGCTATTCTTGCCATCCGAGGAGCGGCTTCTGAGCGCAACTGGGTGGCAGCACCTTGTATGGTATGTTCTCTTGTTCAACGTCCTGGCGCTCTCGTCTTGGCTTGTAGCCCTCAAGCACCTAGAGTCCTGGATTGTATCTGCCCTTCGGGCCGTCGGCCCCCTCGTGGCGGCCCCCTTTGCTTGGCTATTTTTCGGGGAAGAACTAAATTCCATACAATTGTGTGGTGGAGCGCTGGTCTTGGCCACTTCGTGGCTGATTGCACGCGAATGGCAGACCCGCCGCCAATGAAAGGTCAGATAAATTTGAATCTTTCAGGAGCACGCCCGCATTGATACAGTGAGACGCAGGTTCGAACTCATGAGACTCAGCAGTCATTTTACCCCCGTTTACCTTACTCCCCTGGTATTCTTTTTTTCAGTCATGCTTTTTATTTCGGCCTGTGGTGATGGCAGTGATATTGAGTCCTTGCTGACACGCTTTGAGGGTTCCATAGTGGACCTGGGTGGCGCCCCGGTGGCTGATGCAACCGTGTTCATTTTTGACACAAATGAGGCCGCAGTGGTTGACGAAAACGGCTCATTTACTTTGGAGAGTTTTAGGCATCTCACCTCTGCGCGTTTCTATGTGTTTTCCCAGGCCTATTCTAATACAGTTGAAATAGAATCAATCCCTGATAACGCTCACACCGTTCACATTACCTTTCGCCTCGACAGCGACTCAAATACCCTAGAAATTCTTGCGGTCACTTTTGACACATCCGAACCGCCGCAGAACTCAGGCTCCTCGACCAGCATGGAGGATGGAAGTAATTCATCCTCCGGCGCTTCTGCATCAACGTCAACAAGCGGGGGACCTTCGTCTCAACAGTCATCGGGTGTATCCTCCGTGACAAGACCAACTCCCTCTCCCACGCCCAAGCAGGGCAACTTCGATAGCAATGGAAATACCACTGCCTTTGGTATTCCATCCGGCCTCACGGGTAATATTAATGCCGGCCGTTCAGTTTGGGGCTCTCAGTGCGCGGCTTGCCACGCACGCGAAAAATCAGGTCGATCCTACGGCCAAATAAAGTCTTCTTTTCGATCTATTCCTCAGATGCAGGCCCTAGGCACCAACAATCAGGAAATTGCCAATGTCACCGCGTATCTTAATCGCGGAGACCGGTAGAGCATCGCCTTATCTCAGGGCGAACCATTCTCGTTGTTCTCAGTAAAAAATCAGATTCTCAAATATGGCGACTTCCAGTTTCAGTGTGCCCTCATCTCAAAGCCCAAGAAGATCTCCTCCTATGACGGGTACCGGAGGGAGGAATCCCTTACCACCAGGCAGGAGGCAAGGCGGCCAGCAACTGACCTCTCCAGACGGTTCAATTGGCGCGCTTCGCCTTTCGTCACTATTGGCAAATTGTGATTGATCTCCAAATTTGCCTTGACTTTTTTGGACTATAGGCATAATTTGCCAACAATGGAGAGGTACTTACAGGCATTTCTGCGCGATGATATGGGCTCAAAGATTCTGCTCATTTCGGGCCCACGACAGTGCGGGAAAACCACTCTGGCATTATCGCTGAGCGACGATTATGTCTACCTGAACTGGGATGATTCTGAGCACCGTTCTGCTATTATTGACCGCTCATGGAACAAAAAGCCGCGTTTGGTCATATTCGACGAGATCCACAAGATGCCGCGATGGAAATCGTGGATTAAGGGGTTGTACGATACTCACAAGGATCAGAGCTACGTCGTTACCGGCAGCGCACGGCTTGATACTTTCCGAAAGGTCGGTGATTCGCTGGCCGGTCGCTACTTTTCGTATCACCTCCATCCAATCGATGTAAAGGAGGGGGCAAAGGAAGGCGGGCTGGCGGCGGCTGATGTGTTGCACCGAATTTTCAAGTTCAGCGGTTTCCCAGAGCCTTTTTTGAAGAACAACCCGCGCTTCTATAGGCGTTGGGCTGGTTCTCACATGGACATAATCCTTCGACAGGATCTGATCGATCTGGAAACGGTGTCCAATATTCAAGCCCTGAATGTGCTGGTTGCGTTGCTACAAAGATGTGTTGGAAGCCCAGTTTCGATTCATTCGTTGGCGCGAGATTTGCAGGTGGCCGACAAGACAATACGGCGTTGGTTAGGGCTACTGGAGGAATTGTACGTGATATTCAAGGTCTCTCCCTACCATCGCAACATAGCCCGCTCTCTCATTAAAGCCTCCAAGTACTATTTCTACGATGTAGCTAGAGTCGAAAGTGGGGATGGCGCTCGTTTCGAAAACCTAGTGGCGTGCGCGTTACGGAAAGAGATTGACTTTCGAAAGGATTGCTACGGCGATCCGTACCAGTTGTGCTATTTGCGGGATCGAGACGGCCACGAAGTGGACTTTGCCTTAACCTTAAAGCAAAAGCCGGTGATGCTGGTAGAGGCAAAACTCGCAGACGCAGATCCGGCGGAGAGCTTTAGATATTTCGCTCCTGCGCTAAGAGAGGCTCATTGCATCCAACTGGTGAAAGAGCTGGCGGAGTCGCGTACCTACAAATCGGGACTGGAAGTACAACCTGCGGTGGAATGGCTTGCCGCGCTGCAACTTGATCCAGATAAACAATGACGCGAGTTGAACTCAGCCGATATAACGCCCTGATCTGATTGAGCGATTTGGTAATGTGTCTCGCCCCTCAAGCCACAACTTAGAACGGGATATCATCATCATCAAAGGGAACATCCTCAGGCACGCTAGCAGAAGCAATCGCGGCATTTCCCGAATTTGCCAGCGCATCAGCGCTCTTTAAAGAATTAACCAGGTTGCGCCCAGCAGTCACCTCTTCATGGGAACTCCCCATATCACCGCCACTTACCACTGACATATGAGACGAGTCGCGCCGACCACCAACAAATTGAACAACCGCTGCCACTATCTCTGTCGTGTACCTATCTTTACCTTCTTTATCCTGCCACTTACGAGTCTGGATGCGTCCTTCAATAAAGGCCTCACTACCTTTCTTCAGATATTGAGCGCAATTCTCGGCGGTTTTGCCGTAGGTAACAATATTGTGCCACTCGGTATGATCAACCCAATTTCCGCTAGAATCCTTTCTTCTATCGCCAGTAGCAAAACTAAATGTGCATACGGCAGTTTGATTACTTGTTACCCGTAATTCCGGATCTTTTCCAAGCCGTCCAAGCAAAAGTACCTTATTAACTCCCATAGCTCACTATCTCCTTATACTTCCAATTCAAAAATCATCGCCCCACGAAGATGGCCCCACGAAGATGGCACTGCGGATTTAGCATCCCTGTCGTCTCGCCATATTTATCGTAATTTGCCGCTAAAAGTTTCGCTCGCATATATAATACGCCGCCCAAGAATCTGATCGGTTCATATGGCCCCTGCCGGGTCAAATAGAGTTCCGGCAAAGGACCTCATCGGCCCTTACAACTTGAGTAGTGAGTATAGCACCTGGCATATAAAAGTCGATAATTTTGCCTCCCAGAAACACCTGAGCTAAACTGCCCGGCGCTATGAAAGTCCGCATATCCACCCTGCCCCCAGAGGGGGCTATTTTAACTGAAAAGCTGCCCCTCGAGACCCTTAATGCTCGCATGGCAGAAGGGCGAGACAATAGCATAACCTTTACCTCTCCCCCTGAAGCGGTGATGCAAGTGCACAAGACCGCGACCGGGGCAGAGGCCAAAGGATGTGTAAAGGCAACCTGCAAACAGCCGTGCTCGCGCTGTGCCATGGTTGTTGAACACGGCATCGAGGCTCATGCCAGCTTCTCACTCCTTCCCATACCCGCGGATGCCGATCCAGACTCCACCTTTGAGGATGACATTGGACTTTCCTACTATCATGGGGACCATGTTGAACTTGATCGTCTAGTTGAGGAAGCTCTCATATTGCAAACATCGCTATACTGGCGCCCTGAGGAAGACCTTCAGGGAAAATGCACCCAGTGCGGCCTCGACAAGTCGGTATTAGAAGACATGGACGACAAAGCTCCTAAGACTCAACTAGGAAACCTGTTAAAAAAGGCAGGAGTTAAATTGAATGAGCACTGATACCTTTCTCCTTTTTGACTAGCTCATTCCTGGTAGCTACCATGCACGAGTGTTACAGCAGAGCGTCAGAATGCGAGGTGGCGGTCATACAAACGATGCCATGGCGCATCTCCGTGCGCGGATGACCAAGGGCCTTTTGACACCACAAGAATATAGGGCCGCCTGCGCCACCATCGTTAACAAACACCCCTCTGCGCCGGAATCGTTAGATCATTTCTTTGACTCATTACTTGGGATAGATTCCAATCGAGGGGTCGGGGAACAAGCAATAAACCCAACTTCTTACCCCTATCTTCCAAGTTGCTTAAAATCCGTAAAAGTGGCCATCGACAAATACGGCACGGAGCCAACCGACTCTTTGGCTGATCTCGGTTGCGGCATCGGACGAGTGCCCATGTTCGTGCACTTGTATACTGGAATCAAGACGCGAGGAGTGGAGCTCCTGAGTAGTCTGGCAGGCGAGGGACAGAGGATAGTAGCAACTCATGGACTATCTAGTGTATCAATTGAGAACGCATCAGCATTCCGCCATGATTTGAATGGTGCCAGCATCATATTCATGTATGAACCCTGCAAGCCGGACGGAATGAGAATTATTCTACAGAGGCTTGAACAACTCGCTCTCGATCGCCCTTTTCGTCTTTGGTGGATGGGTCACGACCATACTATGGTGAGCGAGGCAACATTTCTTGACTGGCAGGGAAATCCGCCTCACGGACAAGACAGGAGAATTTTTCAAGCCCTGACGTCCACATCAAATATTCGCCGCCAATGAATCTCCTGGTTCGTGCAGCTTGTGCGGCAAGTATTGGTAGTCTCTCCGGGAATATTCTTCCAGTCATTCAAGATATCCGCATTTTGCCTGGCTGAAAGTATAGTCGCCAAAGAACTCCTAACCCTGACTTGCTTCAACAACCCGCTGCACTTCCCGGGCTAGCCGTTTCATGTCCCACCCGAGCGCTCGTTGAAGCGCATCAAAAAAGGGAAGATGACTTGAACGCATCAGTTCGTACACATCCACAAGTCCGGAGATACCTCGTCTATCAACAATCGCATGAAAAATCATAGAGGCGCGGGCATAGTCGTCGCCGCTCCCGGAGAAACTCGACAAATCCGGATTGCGCGCATAACCTTGACGCGCCAGCGCGAGATAAAAAGCGTGCGCCTTTCCTTTAGAAATAATCGACGAAAAGTCCGCACTGTACTGCTCAAACCAGCAAGCAAAACCCTCCGCACGCTGACGTTCGCCGTCAATACGGCCGCCGAGGAGGTTATATTCAATGACATGTCCAATCTCGTGCAGCAACACCTCGGCAAGTTGCCCGTCATTAATGGCACCTCCAGCTCCATCTCCACCTGAGCATCCAGCTACTACACGCTGCGACACGACATAGAGATTGGCCGGCGGGGTCATCCATGCGGGGTGACAATTTGAAATGAGGTACTGGGGAATCTGGGTCTCCGGCAGTTCCTCATCCATAAACACAACATTCCAATCCACATTCAGATTTTGCAATGTCGACGGGAAGGCCCCTTGTTTAAGAGCCCTGCTTACTGTTTGCGCCGCGTCGGCCATAGCACGTTCCGGTGTTCGCCCAAATAGGCGCTCAACAGTACGGGGCCATCGAAGTTTAATCCGCCCCAACGACGAGCTCATGCTGACCTGACGAAGATTCCCCGCGAGGGTCACTTGGTCAGGTTGC
>CAZPBV010000177.1:5735-7266 GCA_964584675.1 uncultured Bdellovibrionales bacterium | reverse complement strand
AGCGGTGCAGAGCCATTCGGCAATTTGCCTGCGACTGCGATTCGCTGCGACTGCGATTCGACTGAGTCCGAGCTTCTAATTCGCCTGAGCCAACTCCGCCGTAATTGTTTGGAAGGCCCGCACGCCGTCGTCGGTAATGCGCCATATTTTCGAGGTGAAGTCGCCGACGGGATTTGGGGAAACAAACTTAGCTCCCTCCAAAATATAGAGCGATCGCAAGACTTCCTTTTCGTCATCCAGACCGCTGCGTTCGGCAATTTCTGAGATCTCAAGACTGCGCGCGGAGTACACCACTTCGCGCGATAATCCCTCGCGCGCCGCATTACCCTTGGACTGAACGACTTTTTCAGAGAAAGAAGATTTGTCGTTCGCGGCCAGGCGTTCGAGGCACATAGCTCGAAGGACGTGAATATGGTTAGCATACGTATCGCTCAATAAACGATGTCTGTTCTTGTCTTTCATGCAGTCCTCTATTTACCTGACAAAAACTTACTAGTTACGAAAAAAAAGCAAGTCTTTTTAATGTGTTAGTGAAGAACCCGGACAGATTCCCAACGAACTGCAGATTGTACCTTAATAGCAGCTGACAAGCAACTGCGGCTACTCGCCAAGCTGTTGTTCCACGAGGCGCGTATATTCTTCTTCCAAGTCAGCGTGCTGCTGCTTGAGAAGTTCCAGACGTTCTTTTACCGAGGTGTACTCCATAATGAGCTCTCTCAGCCTTTCACCGGCCCCGGTCATATTGGCTGACAGTTCCTGTAAGGTTGTCTTCTGATCTTGAGTGAGCTGCACTTCCGACAAAAGCGCATCGAGGCTCTTCATTGATGCAGCTAGCCGTTGCTCAAGCCCAATGGATTCAGTCGATATTTCTTCGAATTTGGCAAGGAGCTCTTGTAGTCGAGCTTCATCCTCATCCTTTGCCGCCTTCAGTTCCTGCTGTTGAGCCTCACGTCCTTCGACCTCTTTTTGGCATTGGTCAAGCTTGCTCTCAATGGATTTGAGGTTTTCCTTTTCACCCTGAAGGTCAGTCGCGGCCTTTTCCGATTGATTTGTCAGAGTGGCCAATTGACCAGGACTCATGAATTGGGCCGACCGCTCGATGGCAGTGGCAATTTGACCTTCAATGACAGGAAATTCGTTGAGAATCCCTTCGCGTTCCGCTCCTCCCGCGGAACCGATACGACTCTTCATGAGAAAGAATGTCCCCATGATGAGAGTGGCACAGAGAGCCGATGTAATAATTGCGGTCACCATAGAAACCCACTTATTTCGAGGGGCAATGAAAATGCCCGAGTTTATATCCTAGCGCCATCTTAGTGTGCTGTCACCTTCCATCGTGGGCTTATCGCGGTTCCCTCGAGTTTAACATGGTAGCGCTCCGCAGGGGTCTGCGGGTCCTTTCCAGCCGCCAAGGCAAAGAATCCTCCGAGGTGTTGTCGTCCCTCCGACGTTAGTAAAATATCAACGGCGCTGCTGAGGGTTTGTTTTTGCCGCAAGTGCAAATTCTCAATTTTACAGGAACCTGACGCGC
>CAZPBV010000177.1:4977-5725 GCA_964584675.1 uncultured Bdellovibrionales bacterium | reverse complement strand
CCCTAAGTTGCCGGATATTGAAAATTTTTCGAACACCAAAGAACTGCCTTCCTCCTCGATGCGGAAGGGGAGATTGACGGAAAAACCTTTAATGGGGAACTTGGGCACAACCGGAAAGATACTGGCGAGGAAAAGTTGGAACGACGGCGACAACGTAACTTCGTTTACCGACAACTCGCCGACCGCAGCGACTAGGCGTCCGGCTCGAAGTGTATAAGAAGGAAGGCTTAAGCTTATAGTTCCGCTCTCGATGCCCACCAGAGTCGCCTGAGGGAACAGAGGGATATGCACATTTTCTACCGAGGCTGTGCCGGAGAATTCTGAACTGTTAGCTTCAATCGCGGCATGGAGAGTGCCTCCATATAAGTCTCCGTCCGCCTGCACCCGCGGTTTTTTTCGTATCAGCGATATCAAGGAAGTCGAGACTTGCAAACGTCCAAAATCAAGGCGAAGCGGAAATTTATTGACATTGAAGGCCATAGAAACAGAATGGCCTTCCCAAAACACAGGACCAACAATCGATGAGCCTATATGCAATAAAGTGTTACGTTGACGCGCGAGCGCGATAATCTCTTGGTCGAGGTAGGCGGACACGTAGGAACGCCCGACATACATGGCAATAGCAATAGCAATGATTCCAATCAGGAGGACGCTAAGCAGGATTTTTTTCACTTTTTTCCCGATTCGAAAAAGCGGGCGATCGGAGCGCGACGCGATTACGGCGTCTTGGCCGGCGGGTTGGGCAGGG
>CAZPBV010000177.1:0-4967 GCA_964584675.1 uncultured Bdellovibrionales bacterium | reverse complement strand
GCTACTCACCTCCAGCGTGACCTCGAGCATGTCTCCGGCAGGACGCTTGGAGAGTTTTAAACTGGTAAGCGCCAACGGCTTCGTTCCCTGCACTAACTCGCGGAGATATTCTACAAGGTGAGGAAGGTCGCTAATGGTAAAATCAACTGTAAAAGAGGCTCGCTGATATTTCTCGCCAAAATCCCGTACCAGCCCCTCACGAATACGAAATTGATCAGTGACCCCGGCCTTTGTCTTTATGAGATTCTCAAGATGGGTCTTGATGCCTTCCTTGATTTCAACCGCCTTATATACATTTTCAATCTCATCCCGCCTTGACTTCAAGTTCGTATAGCGAGCCAATTCTCGCGCGGCTGTTGACAGGTTCTCTTCCGCCTTGAGCAGCTCGGTCTGCTGCGATTCAAACGCATCAATAATGGGGACGCTGGCTTCATAGATTCCCATAAAGGCAGCGACACATAGGGCCGCCGCGATGATTACCTTTTCTCGCTGGGACATCTTTCGATAGTACTCAACACCAGCTTTTAGGTACTCTTTCATCCTGTCACCCGTCGGTTGCATGCTGCGTCACTCCAGTAGCCTGATTTCGAAACTGAAGGGGCGAGCGTTTGCCCCTCCGCCAATACCCCCGGGGGCGTCTTTCGAACTGACCTTCCAGTTGTTATTCGACGACTTAAGGGCTTTCTCGATGCGCTCTTGAGCGGTGTAGTCCGGCGCCGTGCCGCTGAGTTTAATAACATTCCCCTGAATGAGAACCTCGCGCACGTTGACGCCCGTGACTACGGGAAAGTCTTTGGTTAGCTGCGACAGGAGATCTAAGGCTGAATATTTCGATGGTGACCCGAGGTCTTTTAAGTCATTTTGAAGCTTAAAGTTTTGGTTGAGGAGCCACTCCACCTCTTTGCCCGGCTCGATTTGAGCGTCAGGAATGAGTTTCCCAAGACGCTCGTGAAGCGCATCCTCAAGCATACTCACCTGATACTGCCGCAGAGCGAAACGGCCCCCAAGAAAAAAGAAAAGGCATACGAGTGCTGCTATGGCGTAAGGAACTACTCTTCGCATGCCGAGTAACAGTTCGCGGAGCTGTACGTTGTAGGTAAACTCGCGGGTGCGAAAATTGGTCAACAGCGGCGGTGGGGCAATATCTTGAGCAAATACCGCGGCCATAGCGGATGGCCGGGCATCTGATGGCTTATTTTTAAAGGCGTCAGCAATGTCTATCAACTCAACCTGGCGTCCCAAAATCTGTTGAGCCTCCTGCGGAGAGATTTGGGGTCCCACGAGGTATACCCGTTCAGTTTGCCTATCATAGCGGGACTCCGCCGCCGAAATGGTCAACTTTAGATCCGCCAATAAGGCGCGTAATGCCTCCGAAGGCTGTATAGCGTTGTTGTCTTCGGTGGGCGAAAGGAGCAGCATGCGATCCGCTTTTGTGATTCCATCAAAACGAATGGAGACGGCAGCAGAGTCGGGACTAAGATAAGCGATGGCGCAGTCTCCGCGAAAATAATCCGGCGCGATAAAAAAAAGAGCGTCCAAAACACTGGCCGGGGTCGTGAGAATAAACGGCTCAAGCCCGCTTTCGCGGCAGACACTCAAAATCTTGGCAATATAGGTTTTCGGAATGAGACTGACGTGAATATCGTACATGCCGCTGGGCGACTTTCCCAAGGTTCGATAGTCAATCAAAAATTCTGAGACATCAAAGGGGACACGATCTTGTATTTCCAAATCCAAAATTTTAGCGAGGTTCTTGGGATCTCCGAAGGGTAGCTCGACGTTCAGGGACAGGTAGGCCGGAGTTGGAATAACAAGCACTGAGGCGGTCCATGGCGTTTCAATACTTTGAAGAGCTGCCTGCAGCTCATTTGTCGGTTGCATCTGATGATCTTCGTGACGCGAAGAAGACATCTCCGCATCACTGTGTTGAGCAGTCGACTCGGTGGGTATCTCGTCAGTATTTTCAGGGTGAATTTCGTTTGGCGAGAGGAAGAGCTTGCCAAGCGAGGCAGAGCGGCTTTCAACAAGCTCAAGGGTTCGCGCATCGACCCGAAGCACTTGCAGCGCGGCGGGCTCAGTAGATGCGTCGACACATAAAATTGCTTGCATACACAAGAGGTTACCGGGGCATGACGCTTATCGCAAGCAATGTTTTATATCTAAAGCGCGCAACAAACTGAACTTGTTGTGAGAGAGCGAAGAAAGCCGAAAATACCGCAAATCAGAAACCAGGGAGGGACAATGCAAAACCGGCCCCGAGACCCCTATGAAATGCCACCCAAGAACTCTTTTATTCGTTCATACACTTTTTGATAAGAATGTCCGAGGGTCAGCTCGTGCTCACCTCCGGGAACTTGTTCCACCTGAACGGTGCACGATCTGAGCTTATTTTGTAACCACAGAACACCACTCGGACCAACCAAATGGTCACGGGGATCGTAAGCTATGAGGACCGGGCAGGTAATTCGATGCACCCGCCCTTTTACTCGTCGTCTCACCTGAGCAAAACGAATAGCCGCATTTATTGGAAAGCCGGGCGCAGTCGGATGCGGAAGTGCCAAACAATCGGGTGCTCGAGGACTTTTATGACGCATCCACGACAGCCTGGCAATGAGAACATCGGGCAAGAAGGACGCGGCCCGGAGAAGAATATCTTCAGATGTGTTTCGTAATCTGATGGGAGGGGAAAGGGCGGTAACGCTTGCCACTTCGCCGGGGAAGGTCGCAGCGCAGTGCAGCGCTAAGAGTGAGCCCATGGAAAGGCCGATCAGATGGACTGGGTGTTCGTATTCAGTGCGAGTGCACTTTAGCGCTGCCTCTGCGCAGGAAAGCCACTCGCCGGCCCGCGCTTTGGCCAACTCTTGGAAATTGTCTTTGTGTCCTGGAAGGTGGGGTAGCACCGTGTTATATCCATGCTCATTCAAGTAGCGCCCCAGCGGGAGCATCTCCTGCGGGGTGCCCGTGAGGCCGTGCAAGAGTATAACGGGTGATTTCATATGCGCTAAGGGGCCTGCATTGCAGAATTTTCTAATGGTCGGTGCTTGCGCAGCCGCTGGAGCGAAGCGCAAGTGGCAAATGCGAGGCGAAGATTCGCGCTGCTCGCGTCCGAGTCGAAGCTCCGAGTCGGGCGCTTCGTCTTAACTCTCAAAGTAAACAGCATCTTCATTCTTTGCTCCCATGACTCCATAGGATAAGGAGGCCCCCCTGAAAGTGTAGCGTTGTTTGAATATATCCCCAAGCACATGAACTGAATCCATGATGCTGTCATGCAGCAACTCCTCAAAAGTGTGGGTGTGATCTGTGCCGGTGACGGGGTTCTTGTAGGATATGGGTTTTGAGAAATTCGGAGGGGCGTGGTGACGCCAAAAAGAAAACAGGGCGTCAAATTCCCTGAAGCGGCTGGGCCAAACATGCGCCATGACACGCATTGCCGCTCCATAGCGCGCCTGAAGAAAACGCTTTTGGCACCATGCAGTATCACGGATACACTTGCTCCAGAAGTTGATATCCCCTTCAATTGATTTCGCCAATAGCTCGCTGACACATGCGCACAAAGACCCCTCAAGTATGGAATTCAAATAGGTCGGACAGCGTGGCTGCCAGGTCTGCCGAGCATATGAATCAAGTTGCACTTCAAATAGACGGTGCGCAGCGCGGTTGAGCCTCCTTTGGTTCGGATCAAGATGGTAGTAGTCCCCGGTAATATAGATAATCAAGGGATGAAAACGCATATCCACTATGGCGTGCGAGACCATGCCGCATAGAAAGGCGAGGAGTGTTTGGCGATCTTCAGGCTTTTGAGATGATTGAATGTGTTGTGCCACGTTAAAGAGAGGGCGATAGGTGTCCTCGCCATCCCTCCCATGCAGCCGCTCGGCCACTTGCTGGGACTCGGCTGAAGTCGCGAGAGCATAGTAGTACGGTGCGTCATGAATAATGGCTCCTAAGTAGGCGGCGGGTCTATGAGCACAGAGCGCATCGGCCAAGGGCGAACACGGTCCTCGCAGCGCCTCAACGAGCATATCAACCACATGCCAATGAACAATTTCACGCGGCATGATTATCGAGCCAGCTCCGAACGTAGTCAGGGTCGCAGGCGCTCAGTCCGGCTTTCGTGAGCTGAAAAGGGGCAAATGTATCAACCATGACAGCAAGCTCTTTCGTTTCCCTTTGCCCGAGGGACTGTTCGACGGTGCCCGGATGAGGGCCGTGTGGAACCCCTGCCGGATGAAGGGTAAAAGATCCCGAGTCGATGCCGCGTCGACTCATGAAGTTTCCTTCGACGTAATACAACACTTCGTCGCTATTCACATTGGAGTGATTGTAAGGCACGGGGACGGCCTGCGGGTGGTAGTCATACAGCCGGGGCACAAAAGAGCACACTACAAACCCATCGCCATAGAACGTTTGATGCACCGGCGGAGGCTGATGCACGCGGCCGGTAATTGGCTCAAAATCGGATATATGAAAGGTCCATGGGTACAAGAATCCATCCCAGCCAACCACGTCGAAAGGATGGTGAGGAACCGCCATTTCGCTCATCTTGTCGCCCATTTTTACCCGCAGGGTGAACGTTCCCCGTTCCTCAAATGTCTTTAGCTCACGCGGAACACGGATATCTCGCTCACAAAAAGGAGAGAACTCGTTGAATTGTCCGTATTCATTACGGTAGCGCTTGGGGACCTCAATGCGCCCGTTTGATTCCAAAACGAGGAAACGAGCGTTATCCCTGCAATCGATTTGGTATGTTGTGCCCACCGGGATAACAACGTAGTCGCCCGACCGAAAAGACAAGGTGCCAAATTGAGTCCTCAACTCGCCTGATCCGGTATGCACAAACAGCAGCTCATCGCATTGGCCGTTACGGTAAAAATAGCTCATAGATTCAGTTGGGGTTGCCAGACCCAGGCGCACATCGTTGTTTCCCATGAGCCACACGCGGGACGTAATGCCATCTCCGCGCGAGG
>CAZPBV010000176.1:5292-7287 GCA_964584675.1 uncultured Bdellovibrionales bacterium | reverse complement strand
CACAGAGATCGCCGGTAACCTCGCCGTACACATGTATGTCGACGCCAAAAATATTGGCTTTCACTCTTCCGGTCTCGGCAACGGTGACGCTATTTTTTTGAAGATTGACTGAACCTTCAACAGCGCCCTCTATCAGAATATCTTCGTCCCCTGATATTTCGCCTTTGACCGAAACAGATGGGCCAATTGTTGCTCTCTCTGAAGTATTGCGATCCTTCACGTCCATGGTGTATCCCCTTTCACTTGAATCATTCGTTGACGATAGCATCTCGTACTTTTCTTAAGATTACCTACTATCCCAAGGCGATGCACAATCGTTCTCCAAAAATAGCGAGAATGACAAGAAAAGCGCTTACAATGCACCATAGAATAAGAACTGCTGTTATACTTTGGCTAGCCCTTATTCTTGATGAGTGAATAATGATCGAATCAAGAGATTGGCCCGAGACAAGGGACTCAGGATCCTGAGGGAGGCAGCGCTGTTGAAGACTCATGAGCGTTTGGTAGCAGGTGGCGGCGTAACCGTCCTTGTCTTCTTCAGCAAATGTTTCAAGCACTTCGGTTAGTTGGCCTCTTAAGGTACGACCGTCTACCCCTTCCAGAAGGGAGGCCTGGGTTGCAAGGAGGTCAAGGCAAAGCCTGCTAGCTACTTGGCAATCAAGGGTTTTTTCTTGGTTAGCTGGGATCCGGGTTCCCCAAAAGAGGATTTTAACGGTCCCGTCATTTCGAATCATGACGTTTGCGGAATCAAGGTGCCCATGGCTAAGAGCTTTGGCATGCAGAAATGCTAAGGTGCTGTAGAGCTGAATAGCGACATTTAATACATGATAGGAGCTCAAAAGGAGCTTGTCTCGGCAGTTTTCAATACTAAGCCCTGGGACATATTCCATGTTAAAAACACACGCGCCGTCTCCTTCAACGAGCTCATACACACTTACTATGTTGGGGTGGCGAATTTCTTTTGACAGGGTTAGCTCACCCTGCAGATATTTGCGAATGCGCGGAGGCAGCTCGGCAAAGATGCGGGCAGCGGTCAGTATCTGAAGGGAGCGCAAGGATTTACGCTGGCTCTCATCTGAGAGTAGGTAAATAGGGTTTTCGTTGAGCCCTGATAGGATATCCAATATGACGAATCGACCGCAAATAAGCGGCTGAGTATCATCGGCGTTGTGGGCATGCGCAAACATACAGGCTTATCCAATTGTATTATATCGTCAGGGAAGCGCCCATACTGGAAGGCATTTTGAGGGGCCTGGTATTTTCTTATGTAAGTGGTAGTATTCATCCCCATGTGTCCAGGGGGTGCCGATATGGCTGAGATTAGACCCTTTGAACCTGATGCGGGTAATGCTGCCGCAGGGAATGGATAGCGTCGATTTTATTCATTCTCCTGCCAATATTCCTCGCTCACCCTAGTTTTTAAAACCTTGTTTCTATGGATCTTGTTGTTAACGGAAGTCCTGTCTCTATTTCTGATAACGCATCTTTGCTGAAGTTAGTGGAGCAACTGGGGCTCGCTGAGCGCCCTGGTATCGCCGTTGCGGTCAATGATCATGTCATCCCGCGAGTTTCCTGGTCGTCCCGAGTTCTCAGTACGCAGGACTCGGTGCTTATTATTACAGCGTCTCAAGGAGGATAAATGCCGCGCCAAGACAAAATCCCATCCGACTCGTCTATCATTTCTCGGCAACCCTTTCCTGCTTCTCGCAAGTGCTTCGTGAGAGGAAAGCTTCATCCAATTGCAGTCGCCATGCGCGAAATTGCTATTGGAGAAAATGGCAACGCTGCTTCAGTCACGGTGTATGACACCAGTGGCCCTTACACTGACGGCAGTGAGTCTATTGATATTCATCAGGGTCTCAAACGGCTCCGCGAGCCGTGGATTGCGGGCCGCGGTGACATTGATGAGTTGGAAGACTTTTCCTCTTCAATCGCGCGCAGCCGCGCGATTGACTTGTCTCTGGCTGGCGCCAGATTTAAGCACCTCCCTCGCCC
>CAZPBV010000176.1:0-5282 GCA_964584675.1 uncultured Bdellovibrionales bacterium | reverse complement strand
TGCAGCGCAAGCCGCTGCGCGCCAAGGCCGGTGCCAACGTGACGCAGATGCACTCTGCGCGCAAGGGGATTATTACGCCGGAGATGGAGTATGTAGCAATTCGTGAGAACCAACGTGTTGATGAGGTGCGTGAAAAATTCCATGAGCTTTGCGTTCAGCATCCAGGCGAGTCTTTTGGGGCGAATCTTGCGCGTGGCGTCATTACTCCTGAATTTGTCCGTCAGGAAGTTGCTTGCGGACGCGCCATTATCCCAAGCAATATTAATCACCCCGAAAGCGAGCCGATGGCGATTGGCAGAAACTTCTTGGTCAAGATTAACGCCAATATTGGAAACTCCGCCGTGACTTCTTCTATTGAGGAGGAGGTTGAGAAAATGGTGTGGGCCTGTCGCTGGGGAGCCGATACGGTAATGGATTTATCGACCGGCAACAATATTCATGAGACTCGTGAGTGGATCGTGCGGAATTCGCCGGTTCCGATCGGGACAGTTCCTATTTACCAGGCGCTTGAGCGTGTTGGAGGACGGCCGGAAGAATTGTCTTGGGAGGTTTTCAAGGACACTTTGATTGAACAAGCTGAGCAAGGTGTCGACTATTTTACTATCCATGCCGGGGTGAGGCTGGCGTATATTCCCATGACAGCCCGGCGCGTTACCGGCATTGTTTCGCGTGGCGGCTCAATCATGGCAAAGTGGTGTCTCTCGCACCACCAAGAGAATTTTCTTTATACTCACTTTGAGGAAATTTGCGAAATCATGAAGGCTTATGACGTCGCTTTTTCTCTCGGCGACGGCCTGCGGCCGGGTTCTATAGCCGATGCGAATGATAGGGCTCAGTTCGCCGAACTTGAAACCCTTGGCGAGCTGACCAAACTTGCCTGGAAACATGACGTGCAGGTGATGATTGAGGGTCCGGGGCATGTGCCTATGCAGCTTATCAGGGAGAATATGGAGAAACAGCTGGAGAGTTGCATGGAAGCCCCATTTTATACGCTTGGGCCTCTAACAACGGACATTGCTCCGGGCTATGATCATATTACGAGCGCCATTGGGGCAGCCATGATCGGATGGTATGGGTGCGCGATGCTGTGTTACGTGACCCCCAAGGAGCACTTGGGACTTCCTAATAAAAAGGATGTGAAAGATGGCGTTATCGCCTACAAGATTGCCGCTCATGCAGCCGATTTAGCAAAAGGTCACCCGGGGGCGCAAATTCGAGATAATGCGCTCAGCGTGGCGCGGTTTCAGTTCCGCTGGCACGACCAATTTAATTTGTCTTTGGACCCGGACACCGCGCGCGCCTTTCACGACGAGACCCTGCCCTCTGAAAATGCCAAGGTGGCTCATTTTTGTTCAATGTGCGGTCCGAAATTCTGTTCCATGAGTATCACCCAGGATATTCGCGAACATGCTGCTCAATTGAGCGCAGAGTCCTTGATAAAGGGCATGGAAGAAAAGGCCGCTGAATTTCGCGCCAACGGCGGGGACGTGTATGTCCGGCAGTAGAATGGGATGAAAGAGACTTGTGTATTGAGTATCGCCGGCCTAGACCCCTGTGGGGGCGCCGGCCTCGTTGCCGATGCGCGAACCATCGAGTCTTTTGGATTGCGAGCGCTTACAGCGGCATCAGCCGTTACCCATCAGAACGACAATAACTTTTATGGCATTGAGTGGATAGATGTGGCCAACATCCGATCCCAGCTAGAGCCCCTCTATCAAGCTTATCATATCGCTGCTCTCAAGGTGGGCTTAGTGGAGAATCTGCAAGTTCTTTATGCGCTCTTGCGGGACTTTAAAGAACTCTTTCCGCGTGCAGCCATTGTGTGGGATCCAATTGTGAAAGCAAGCGCCGGGTTTGAGTTTCATAAGCGCTTTTTGGCTGACGAGCTTAGCCCAGTTTTTGAGCTTGTTACCGCCATCACTCCAAATAGAGAAGAGATTTTCTTTCTTGGTTCTGGCACTCAGGCAGAGAAGATAGCATCTGAGATTTCCCAAGTCTGCGGAGTGATACTCAAGGGGGGACATGACGACGGATCCATCAGCAAGGACATGCTTTTTTGGAAGGGCAGGGAGTGCCCATTCCAAGTGGACCGCCAGCCCGGGAGCGGGCGGCATGGCACAGGGTGTGTGTACTCGGCCGCTTTGGCGGCGCAATTAGCAAAGGGACTCAGCTTGGAGCGATCCTGTCATGAAGCTCAGAGGCGAGTGCTCGGTTATCTTCAAGCCGGTGAAATGTCTTGGCGAGAAAGTCATGGCAATAGGTAATCGGCTATCGGTTGGTCGTTTGCATGTAATTACGCATCCGCAACTGTTTCTTGCGTTGCATGTGGCAGTTACAGAGATGCTGGATGCGGGCGCTCGCTGGATTCAGCTTCGACATAAGGGCTGTGCCCTAGATGACCTCATGGCGGAAGCCGGCCGCGTAAAAGACCTTTGCGATAGCTTCGATGCCACCCTCATCATCAATGACAACGTAGAAGTTGCCAAAAAGGTTGGCGCGCATGGGGTGCATTTGGGTAAAGATGATATGCCTCCGGCTCAGGCTCGCGCACTATTGGGAGACTGTATTATTGGCGGTACTGCCCACAACTTGGATGAAGCCCTCAGCCTTATTGAGGCGCCGGTTGATTATATAGGGCTTGGCCCCTTTCGCATTACCTCGACCAAGACAGATTTGGCTCCAGTCTTGGGGCTTTCCGGCATTGCGCCCATCATTGAGCGTTGTGTTGACGAGAAAATGCCAGTCATTGTTATCGGCGGTGTCGTCGCCGAAGATATTCCTGCGATTTTAAAGCTGGGGGCGCATGGGGTGGCGGTCTCTCAGGCAATTTACGGAGCTCCTTCGATTGGACAGGGGCTGCGACAGTTAATGCACGCTACGGGATGTATCACTGATAGAGGAATATGATGGAGTTGTTGAAAATTGCTGATAGAACTTTTACGTCCAGGCTTTTTGTAGGAACGGGCAAATTTGGCTCGGTAGCGGCGATGGCCGAGGCGGTCAAGGCCTCGGGGTCTGAGTTGGTAACGGTGGCTCTCAAGCGAGTGCGATTGGCGGGAGAAGAGGATGCTATGCTCAGCTCCCTTGCTATTCCCGGTGTACATTTGCTCCCTAATACTGCCGGTGCTCGCGACGCGCGCGAGGCGGTTTTGGCTGCGAAGCTTGCGCGTGAGGCGCTTGGAACCAATTGGCTCAAGCTGGAAATTCATCCCGACCCGCGCTACCTACTGCCGGATCCGGTAGAAACCCTGAACGCGGCCGAAGAACTGGCACGGGACGGATTTGTGGTTCTGCCCTACGTCAACGCCGATCCGGTTTTATGCAAGCGTCTCGAAGAAGTCGGTGTGTCGGCTGTCATGCCGCTGGGTTCCCCGATAGGCAGTAATGGCGGGCTTCAAACAAAGGCAATGTTGGAAATTATCATTGCTGAAAGCAATGTCCCGGTGGTGGTTGATGCCGGACTCGGCGCCCCTTCCCATGCTGCCGAGGCAATGGAAATGGGAGCGAGCGCCGTATTGGTGAACACTGCCATTGCGGTGGCCGGAGATCCTGTGCGAATGGCGCGGGCCTTTTCTTTGGCGGTGGAAAGCGGCAGAGAGGCGTACGAAGCGCGGCTACCCGGGCGGTCTGGCGGTTCCTACGCCACGAGCCCGGCAACTCAATTTTTATCATAGAGACACAACATGTCTGGGTCCTTCCTCCAAGAATTCAATCGCTACTCATGGCAGGAGGTTGCCGATAAGATATACGCAGTAACCTCCCGCGAGGTTTCTTTAGCGCTCGGCAAGGCGGGCAGGAGAACACTGGAGGACTTTATAGCGCTCATCTCGACTGCCGCTGAAGCGTTTCTTCCCGCTATGCAGGAAATGAGTTCTCAACTTACAAGAAAGCGCTTTGGCAACACCATGCAAATGTATGTGCCGATGTATCTTTCTAACGAGTGTCATAATGTGTGCACTTACTGTGGCTTTAGCTTCGGAAATAAAGTTGCCCGACTAACACTCACGGAAGAACAGGTGGTCGCTGAAGCGCAAGCGATTAGAGCCCTTGGGTTTGAACATGTGCTCTTGGTGACCGGTGAATCTCAAGCTGATGTGGGTATTGACTATCTTGAGAGAATGCTACGGATTTTGCGCCCTCATTTTGCGCAAATTACTATGGAGGTGCAGCCGCTTGACGAAGAAGAATATGCCCGCCTCGTGCGTGCGGGCTTATATGCGGTGCTTGTCTATCAGGAGACCTACTGTCGCGAAACGTATGCTCGCTACCACCTGAAGGGCAAGAAGCGGAACTTTGATTTTCGACTCGAGACCCCCGACCGCCTTGGGCGGGCGGGCATTAGAAAAATAGGTTTGGGATCTCTTATCGGGTTGTCCGATTTTAGGACCGATGCTTTTTTTGTCGCTCTCCACTTGCAGTATCTTTCTCGCATCTATTGGCGTTCTAAGTTCAGTTTATCCTTTCCCCGTCTGCGGCCCGCTGAGGGTGTCAGTGATGAGTATCAGCAACTTTCCGATAATCAGCTCAGGCAACTAATTTGCGCCTACCGGTTATTCGATGAAAATGTCGAATTGTCGCTCTCAACGCGCGAACCTCAGGAACTGCGGGATTCACTTGTGCCATTCGGAATAACATCAATGAGCGCCGGGTCGCGTACCGAGCCCGGCGGATATGCGGCGCACTCGCGAGCGCTTAAGCAGTTCGAAATATCAGATGAACGCGCCCCCGCAGAAATTGTCGGCGTATTGCGTTCTCAGGGATTTGAGCCGGTGTGGAAGGATTGGGAGGTATATTGGTAAATGGAATTTACCACCGCCGAAATGGCGCGCTACATCAGGCAAGTTCGTCTGACTAAATTCGGATTGGAAGGGCAGCGCAAGCTCAAAGCTGCCAAAATTCTGGTTGTCGGAGCCGGGGGTTTGGGCTGCCCGGTCATTCAATATCTTGCCGCCTGTGGCATCGGCACCTTGGGGGTAGTCGACGGCGATAGTGTGCAGGAGTCTAATCTGCATCGGCAGGTCTTATTCGGAACGGAAGCGGTTGGGCGACCTAAAGTGGAAGTGGTTCACGAACGCGTGCGAGAGCTGAATCCTTTTGTGGAGTGCATTGCTTTTCATGAATGGTTGAACCCGGACAATGTGGAAAGAATATTTCGTTGCTTTGATGTCGTGGTGGATGGAAGCGACAATTTTGAGACACGCTATTTGATC
The DNA here is from genome assembly GCA_964584675.1 of uncultured Bdellovibrionales bacterium. GTDB lineage: Bacteria > Bdellovibrionota_C > UBA2361 > UBA2361 > JBGSMV01 > CAZPBV01. The sequence continues at coordinate 72 of CAZPBV010000176.1, read as the reverse complement.
AACGACGCTTGTGTAGTGTTCGGAAAACCATTTGTTTCAGCCTCCATTTTTGAGTATGAAGGGCAGCTTTCT
>CAZPBV010000175.1:0-7319 GCA_964584675.1 uncultured Bdellovibrionales bacterium | reverse complement strand
TCAGGAAGGCCAAGAAATAGGAGTCGCAAGAGCACAAAGTAGGCTGTCATAAGCACGCTGGCCTGAGCCCACGAGTACGCTCCCGAAACTAAGCGCTGACAGTGAACGACCCCATAGAGAGTGAGAGCAAGCGCAAAAAGAAAGGCCCCTTCCGGAGGCAAACGCCACTGCACGGTAAGGACTCCCAGAAGCGCGCCGCGCAGCCACATAACGCAGCCTAAAAGAACAAAAAAACCCCACTGCCCCAACCTTGAAATCGCGGGTCTTTCCGCGCCGCCGGCAAACAAAAACAGGACGACACAGGCGACCATAAAACTTAGGACGTGAGCGCTGCCAATGCTTAGCCCGCTGCGACTCAATAGGGCAAACAACCCAAAGTCGATGGCTGCCGCAAGAAGGTTCCTAAGCATTCGGTTCATGATATGCGCGTCGTTAGAGGCAGAAGAACTTCTATCCCTTTACTGCATGAAGCATAGTCGGTTCGCGAGAACTTCGCAGCCCTCGCTCTTGCAAGAGTCCCCTTGCCACGGAGAGGACCTGCCCGCTGCTAATGGCTTGGAGACAGCGGTTATTGGTACAGGTGGTATAGCGATGATTTGCCGCGGTCAGGCACGGACTGCAAGAGTAATGGGCATAGAGAGTGACACACGCGTCCCCAAGCGGGCCATAGAGTTCGGGAGTTTCGGGCCCAAAGAGGACCACGGTCGCAAGGCCGGCCAACGATGCCACATGCGCCGGCCCGCTATCGTTGGTAATGAGAAGCTGTGCCATTGAAAATAGCGTGACTACGTCGTACAGAGCCTTGGTCTTGCCGGTAAGATCGATCACCCGCTCGTTACCAAGTGCTCGCTGCATTCTTTCGGCGTAGGGCCTCGATCGTAACAGCCCTGTTACCACAATGGCGGCAGTGGGGTAGCTGCCCAACAAGTCCTTAGCGACCTCAATAAAGCGCCCCTCGGGCCACCCTCGAATAGGAATTGCATCACCAGGATCCGGATTGAACACTATCAGCGCGGTTCCTTCGGAAATGTGGGGGTGAGTCTCGGAGACGAGCTTCCACATGGCGCTCCTTTCTGAAGCTTCCCGTGATTGTCGCGGAAGAGGCGATACGAAGGCACTGACATCCCGCTTCAACAAGGGCCGCTCCTTAGCATTCTCTTCAAGCGCGCATACGAGTGCCAAGAAGTTGAGCGACATGTGCTGGTGCGGATTATAAGTCACTGGGTGGGTCAGAAAATTTCCACGAAATAGCCCTTCATTGGTATGATTAGAAAATCCTACTCGCACACGGGCGCCACTCAAGTAGGTAAACAGGGCAGTAAAGCGGGAGAAGAGCTCTAGGTCGATAACCGCATCAAATCCTAACTTTCGCACCCGCAAAAGAGTAACGAGTGCGCTTAGGGCAAAGCGCACGAATGACCTATCATCAATCACCAGAACATGAGAACGCGGAACAACTTCGAGTATTTCGCAGCTTTCGCGATTACGCGCAAAGATAAGAAAATACGGGCATCGCTCATCGGCATTATCTGCGGCTCCCGCAATCTCCCTCGCGCGCACCAAGGCCGAATAGGCCAAAATGGCGCTCCCCATTTCGCTGAGTTCAATAAATAATATCTTCCGCGCCGGCTGATCGCTCACCTTTTGGAAAAAGCCGGCGCAGTAATGCCATACACTCAGCAGCGCGCACAGGGGCACCCCAATCCAAAAATCAACAAGCTGCATGAGACGCACGCGCATAATCTTTAGGATACCGCGACGCCTAGCCTATGGCAAAAGGAAGGGGCTGCTACTGAGCACGTACCGTTCCTTTCAGGCTAACCAACCGACGGAAGGTCGACCTCAAAAAATCCCGGTTCAGCTGGGCTATGTACTTAATACTAATGGCTTTTGGACAAGCTTCCTGACATTCTCCGTAGTTGGTGCAGGCGCCAAAAATTTCACTGTCCATTTGATTGACCATGCTCTGCACCCGCGAAAACCGTTCCGGCTGACCCTGAGCGAGCAGTCCAAGGTGCGCCACTTTCGCAGCGGTAAAGAGCATCGCCGATCCATTCGGACAGGCAGCTACACATGCGCCGCACCCAATGCAGGCGGCAGCGTCAAAAGCTTCCTCGGCCTTTTCTTTTTCAATCGGAATAGAATTTGCATCAGGGGCCGCCCCGGTATTGACCGAAATAAACCCGCCGGCTTGCTGAATTCTGTCAAAGGCGCTCCGGTCAACCACTAAATCTCTTACTACCGGAAAGGCCCTAGCCCTCCAGGGCTCAATGTAGATGGTGTCCCCGTCGCTAAAATTCCGCATGTGCAACTGACAGGCAGTAGTCCCCTTTTTGGGACCATGCGGCCTCCCATTAATCACCATCGAGCATGTACCGCATATTCCCTCGCGGCAATCATGTTCAAACGCGATTGGAGACCCGCCGCTACGAATGAGATGATCATTCACCAAGTCGAGCATTTCGAGAAACGAGCTGTCCTCGCTTACACCGCGGGCCTCATAGCGCTCAAACGTGCCCTCGGACTCGGCATCCGTCTGCCGCCACACATACAGTGTCAGATCCATGAACTCCTCCTACCGCTCGCCCTCATAGCCAGCATCTACTTGTAACTCCTCTGCGTGAGCGCCACATGCTCAAACGCCAACGGCTCCTTGGTCATTTCAAACCCGCCAGTCGTTCTAGCCCACACCGCCGCGTAACAGTACTCTTGGTCATTGCGCAGCGCTTCCCCATCCGGTGTTTGGTATTCTTCCCGAAAGTGCCCGCCGCACGACTCGTTACGCGCCAGCGCATCGAGACACATGAGTTCACCAAGCTCCAAGAAATCGGCCACGCGCCCGGCCTTTTCGAGCTCCTGATTCAACTCAGCGCCACTACCCGGGACCTGAGCATTCTCCCAAAACTCCTGGCGAATGGAGGGAATCTGTTCAATAGCCGAGCGTAATCCGGACGCGGTGCGCCCCATTCCGCACGCATCCCACATGAGCCGTCCCAACTTGCGATGGTAGTAATCAACGCTCTGCTTCCCCCGAAGACCTAAAAGCTTTTCAAGCCGTCCCCGGGCACGTTCCTCAGCGCCCCGCACATCCGCACTCTCAGGCACTGTCTGGGAGGGCTTCTGTCCGGCCAAATATCCCCCAATGGTGTACGGTATAACAAAGTAGCCATCGGCCAGTCCTTGCATCAGGGCGCTCGCCCCCAGGCGATTTGCCCCGTGGTCGGAAAAATTAGCCTCGCCAATAGCAAACAATCCCGGAATGGTTGTCATGAGGTTATAGTCAACCCATAGCCCGCCCATGGTGTAATGCGGTGCCGGGTAAATACGCATTGGCACCTCATAGGGATTCTCCCCCGTAATGTTTTCATACATCTCAAACAAGTTTCCGTAACGCGCTTCAATCGCCGGCTTTCCGAGGCGCCTAATGGCATCAGCAAAGTCCAAGTAGACTCCAAGGCCCATTGGCCCGACCCCATAACCAGCGTCGCAGCGCTCCTTTGCTGCTCGCGATGCAATGTCACGCGGGCTTAGATTGCCGAAGCTCGGATAGCGCCGCTCCAAATAGTAGTCGCGTTCCGACTCGGGAATCTGAGAAGGCTTTCTTCTGTCTCCCGGAGCAGACGGCACCCACACTCTACCGTCGTTACGGAGAGACTCACTCATGAGCGTTAGCTTCGACTGATGCTCTCCGGAAACGGGAATGCAGGTGGGGTGAATTTGCGTAAAGCAGGGATTGGCAAAACCGGCTCCCTGAACGTGCGCCCGCCAGGCGGCAGTCACATTACAACCCTTCGCATTGGTGGACAGAAAGTAAACATTAGAGTAACCCCCGGTTGCCAGCACCACGGCGTCCCCGACGTGGCTAGAAATCTTTCCGCTTCTCAAGTCGCGCGCCACTATTCCCTTAGCATGACCATCAACCAGAATAAGCTCCAACATCTCGCTCGCGGCAAACATCTCGACTGTTTTTTGGGCTATCTGACGGTTGAGGGCCGCATATGCTCCCAAAAGCAGCTGCTGCCCGGTTTGGCCCTTGGCATAAAAGGTTCTCGACACTTGAGCGCCACCGAAGGAACGATTATCGAGCAATCCGCCATACTCCCGGGCAAAGGGCACGCCTTGGGCAACACACTGATCAATAATTCCGGTGCTCAACTCGGCCAAACGATAAACATTAGCCTCTCGCGCCCTGAAATCGCCGCCCTTGACCGTGTCGTAAAAGAGCCGCTGCACACTGTCGCCATCATTGCGGTAATTTTTGGCGGCATTAATTCCGCCCTGAGCAGCCACACTATGGGCGCGGCGCGGACTATCTTGGTAGCAAAAACACTTTACCCTATAGCCAAGCTCTCCCATCGACGCGGCTGCCGAAGCCCCGGCAAGACCGGAGCCGACTATGATAACCGTGTACTTCCTCTTATTTGCCGGATTGACCAACTTGATACTGGCTTTGTGCTTGGACCACTTGGACTCTATGGGGCCCGAAGGAACATTTGCATCTAGTTTGAGAGACATAAGACCTACCTTTTGCCTGACTCTAACGATGTTGCCAAAGAGTCGCTCGCCAGCGCCACCGGAGGCCCGGAAGGCATCTTGATGAATCCGGACTTCACCGCGATTGGAACAGAGCTAAAGCCGATAAAGAGAATAATCGCTATGCCTTTCGCCAAAGCACGAATTCCGAAGTTCCACTGGGGAGAATCGACCCCAAGCGTTTGAAACATGCTCCAGGCCCCGTGGTAAAGATGAAGGCACAAAAAACCCATCGCTATCACGTAAAATCCGGCAGCCATACCGTTTTGAAACCCCAAATACACATTTGAGAATACCGCGCCCTCCTCGAACCCCCTCCCATGCAATGTGCCCGTAGTAAAGTGAAGAATGTGAAAAACGACAAAGCACAACAGAAATAATCCGCCATAAATCATGCTGCGCGAGGCCGCATTCGAAGAGCCGTAGCGTTGGCACCTCAGAGCCACCGGTTTCGCTTGCGCATTGAGCCTCGCAAGTTGTGCGGCCGATACAACATGCAACAGAAGACACCCCAACAGAGAGCATCGCGCTATCCACAAAAAGGTCTCATGCCCCAAAAAGCCGGCTCCAATTGCCCTTAGCATTTCGGCATAAACGTCCATCTTGTAGCGGCCCGTTAGTGCGTCCATTCCGGCAAACATCTTGAGATTCCCAAGCATGTGACTAATGACAAAAAGGACCAGCACGAGGCCCGAAAGCGCCATGACGACCTTTTTACCAACCGAGGTGGAATAAAATTCTCTAATAACGTTCATATTTACGTAGCGTTACGTTAGCGAATTACCGCGCTGCTGGAAAGAGATTGAAATTTTATTGAGTCGGCGTTTTATACTCGCCGTTTCAACGGCACACGCCAGGCAAATTCACTATCCCCAGAAGCGCTGATAGTTTGGCCCTCGCGAATCCGGCTCCTGTGATGGACCGCAGACCTGGACCGTAAGCGGAATGGGGAAATCAACGCCCATGATAACCGCCTGGCCGGGGACAAGGGCAGGGAGAGATTCCAGGGACGTACGGTCCAAAGAACCCGACGCCCGTTCTACAACATTCCTATCATGATCATTAGTAAGTCGATGCACGACAAAGGTTCCCATTTGAGAGAGCACCCCCTCAGGAATATCTCGCGGGCGCTGGGTAGCGATACAAATATTAAGCGCGTACTTTCTTCCTTCCTTCGCAATCAGGGCGAACGAATCGAGAGGATAAATTTCATCCTCGCTCTGTAAAGAGCTATTTAAAAACTGATGGGCCTCATCAACCACCACAAGAAGCGGCCGTTCCTTAAAGTATCCGCGTCGCGCGGCTTCCAGCAAGAACCGCCCAGCCGCATTAGCAATAATCTCTCTGGCGTGATGGGCAAACGACAAGTGGCGCAGGGAAAGCCTGAGCACCGCGGCCGAATCGTCTTTGACAAAACTTGAAATTTCCTGAAAGAGGGACCGCTTGCCGTGCGGACTGAATATGGGAGCCAGGCTGCTCGAACGAATCAGCTCCTGCACGCGTGAAATAAGCGGCACGCAAGCAGAACGCTCGGCTTGATTCACCTCACCCCAGACGTGCGGCTCCTGGGCGCTGCGCTGAGCATTAACGCACTCAAGTTCGATTTGACGTGTCAGCTTGCCAATATCAAATTCGGCAAAGGGGCTATCAAGTTCCGACGCATGATTAAGCAGGGCATCCTCAATTTGCTTCTTTGCCTTGTGGGCCTTCACAATGGTTCCGTCGGGAGCGAGCGAAGGCTCAAGCCACGCCAGCTTTAAGCTCTTAATGGCAGCGCGCAATTTAGGAACTTGCACCTCCAGGCTCGGCTTAAAAATCGCAAAGAGATCTTTTTCGAGTAATTGATAGAACGGCAAAACTACTTCCTCGGCAGAAGGCGCCACATCAGCCTCGTCGCCCATGTAGGCGTGGCGCACCCCATCGGACAACCGAAAATATTCCCCAACCGCATCGAAAAGAATAACTTTTGCTCTGCCAAGCTGGGCCGTCTCCTCTACCAGGCGCGCAATACTAAAGCTCTTTCCTCCCCCGCTGGACCCGAGCACGGCGCAGTGGCGTCCAAAAAGTTTCTCGGGAGTAAATTCCAGGGGCGTGCCGCTCGGCAAGGTGGCAAAGTTAAGGACCACCGCGGCAGTTTCCTGGTGAATGCTAGATCTCCCCTCCACGACCGCCTTAATGAGGCTTGGTGGGGCCGAGTAGACGTCATCTCCTAATTGGGGACTCACGGAAGCGCCGCGTAGTATTTCGCCGCTGTCGCTCTGAATAGTAGCAAGGAGGCGCACCTCAGCCAAAAGCTCGCGCTGCTCATCGGATTCTTTGCTCCAAGTATTGGTGGAGTGAAAGCTAATTTTTGCGATTTGTCCAAAGAGGGCCTGAGCGCCGCAATCGATAAGGACGTAGGCGCGAACCTCTTTGCCGCTTTCATCATAACTTGCTGTACCGTGAGTAAGCTGCACCTGAACTATGGCCGGATCGACGTGGGTAACAATGCCGATATGGCCGTTTAGTTCCTCCGGGGCTGATGAGTATATCTGCGTAGTGGTCATGAAAAATCCCTTGCTGCGAAATATCAGACAAACGTAATTGCATTATCGGCCCATGCTCGTGAGATCTTGGGGCCCTATGCTGAGGACTTCTCGGCGTAGGGTAAGTACCTGAAACTAAGGCACAAGTCTTAAAAGTTTGGGCAGACCAGTTTATTGAATGATTAGGAAGCAGGTTTTGTGCCAGGGGGGAGGGGGTTTGTGGAGTTGGGGGGTACCTGAATGGGGGGACTCAAGATAATC
>CAZPBV010000174.1:0-7321 GCA_964584675.1 uncultured Bdellovibrionales bacterium | reverse complement strand
AACTTGATAGGTCGGGGGCTTGTCCCTGTCCTAACCCGGCTCGTGTTGGTCGAGAAGAGACCGATGTTGGGGATTTGCCTGGGAGCGCAACTCTTGGCCAAGGACAGCGAGGAGCTGGGTTGGCATTCGGGATTGGGCTGGATAGATGCTCATGTTGTTCATCTTCGTGGCGGCCGCGAGGAGCGTATCCCGCATGTGGGATGGAATGAGCTGCGCCAGTGTCGGCCCTGTGCACTCTTTGAAGGCATTCCCGATGGGGCGCTATTTTACTATGTGCATAGTTTTCACCTTCGCTGTGAGCAGGCAGATATCGTTGTGGGCGAATGTGAACATGGAGAAGTCTTTTGTGCGGCGGTGCAAAAGGAAAATATTTTCGCGACTCAGTTTCATCCCGAAAAGAGTCAAGCTCACGGTCTAAGGCTGCTTCAGAACTTTCTTTGTATGTAGGATGCTATGCTCCGCAAGAGACTCGTGACGGTCCTGACCTTTTGTGATGGCGTCCTCTTTAGGACAAAGCAGTTTGAGCCGGATTATCGATATACCTTGAATTTTGTCGACGCCTGGTCGGTAGACGAAATCGTATTGCTTGATGTTACCCGCCCCGGACAGGGGTGCCGGGAGAATTTTGAGCGAGTAGTATCTGAGTTTGCCGAGCGCTGCTTTGTGCCGCTGACGGTTGGGGGGGGGATCCGTACCCTGGACGATATTAAGCGGTGCCTGGCCATAGGAGCAGACAAGGTCGCTATGAACTGGGCTTTGCACGCCAACCCAGCCCTCGTTTCCGAGGCGGTTCGCCTCTATGGTTCTCAGTGTATCGTTGCCTCTATAGATGCCAAATGTATATCAGGCGGCTACACGATCCGGTGTAATTTCGGGACGGAGAACCATGACGTTTCGCCCGCAGCGTGGGCGGTGCGAGTGCAGTCTTTGGGGGTGGGTGAAATATTATTGCAATCTATTGATAGAGATGGTTCCCTTGAGGGGTATGACAACGTGCTCAACAGAATGGTAAGCGAGGCGGTTCATATACCGGTATTGGTGTGTGGAGGAGCGGGACGCTGGCAGCATTTTGTGGAAGGATTTCAGGACGGAGGAGCGCAAGCAGTGTGTACAACTAACATTTACCACTTTACCGAGGTTAGTATCCTCAGTGCCAAGTCTTTTCTCCGAAAAGCCGGGGTTTTAGTGCGAGGGTAGACAACTATTTATGGAAGTGAAAGTTTGCAAGGCTTGTATCACCCCGAGCACGCGGCCTCGTATCGCCTTTGATCAGAATGGTATATGCAATGCGTGCAATTATGCGCTCACGAAGGAGAGCATTGACTGGGAGGCGCGCAAGAACGAGCTGCAGGAGATTCTTGAAAAGCATCGTTCGCGCGACGGCTCCTACGACTGCGTTGTTCCGTGGAGTGGCGGAAAAGATAGTTCGTCTATCGCCTACAGACTCAAGTTTGAGTACGGAATGAATCCACTGTTGGTAACATTTTCACCACTCATTCCAAACGAAATTGGCGCACACAATAGAGAGGCGCTTATTCGTAAGGGCTTTGACCATCTCATGGTGAGGCCAAACCAACAAGTAGCGAGGCACTTGGCTCGTCGATTTTTTATTGAACGAGGCAATCAAAAGGTCGCCTGGGATGCCGGAGTGACGGCCCTTCCGGTTCAAATTGCGTGCCGCTACGGCATTAAGCTTATTTTTTACGCAGAGCATGGAGAGAGCGAATACGGCGGGCGTGTTCTGCATGCAAATTCGAGCAAGATAAGAGACCTTACCGAAGTTTTGGAACACCTGGTGGGCGACGATCCTCGTAATTGGGTGGATGAAGTGGTGAGTGAGCGGGATCTTAACCCCTACCTCTATCCTGAAAGGGACGTCTTGGAACAGGTTCAGCCGACCGCGTACTACTTTGCCTACTTTTACCGTTGGAGCATGTATCAAAACTATCTTTTTATTAAGGATAAAATTGATTTTCGAACATGCGAGCACGGAAGAACCGAGGGGACCTTCACCAATTTTGATAGTTTGGATGATAAGACGGATAACCTCTATTACTACTTGCAGTACATTAAGTTTGGATTTGGGCGTGCGACTCGCGATGCCAGCCGCATGATTCAGAACCATCAAATGACAAGAGAACAAGGGCTGGAGCTTGCCACGAAGTATGATGACGAGTTTCCTCTGATGTATCATGGCGACAATTTGGAGTACCTTGGCTTGAGCGAGTCACAGTTCGCTGAAGTAATCGATCGCCATAGAAATCCGGAATTGTGGGCGCGGGAGGAAAATAGGTGGAAGTTGAAGTTTTCTGTTTCTTGAGGCGACCTCGATGTCTGAGGCCGGTTCGGTGATGGAGTACAATTGCGACTTATGTGGGTGCGCGGATGCGGTTGAGGTGCCGCATGCGCGGGAATATACCAATAATCAACCTATTCACATTTGCACTTCGTGTGGTTTCGTCTATGTTCGACGGAGGCGCTCGTCTCAGGATATTGCCGACACCTGGTCTCAAGAACTGTATGGCGAACACTACCAGCCGCGACTGCCCGCTATCAAAGCGCGCCAGACCTATGTCGCAGAGTGGTTGGACATCCAGTTTCCTTTGAAGGGTAAGAGTCTGGTGGACATCGGTGCCGGCGAGGGGCAATTCCTCCAGCTGGTTCAGAACCAGTATGGGGCAATAGGTTTCGGCATCGAGCCGTCTACCGCAAATTGTCGTTTGGTGCGGCAAAAGGGACTCTCGGTATTCCATGGCACTGTCGAGCAGTATGCTGAGAGTGCCGATTTTAGAGAGGGTTTTGCGGATGTCGTCACTGTAATGTGGACCCTAGAGAATTGCCGTTCATGCAGGACGCTGGTTGAAATTGCGCACCGCATACTCAAACCCGAGGGGGTATTGGTGCTTGCCACTGGCAGCCGGCTGCTTGTTCCCTTTAAGAAGCCCTTGAATCTCTATCTAGACCCAAATTATCCGGCTGATATTCACAGCTTTCGTTGGAGTGCGAATACTCTGAAGGGGGTTGCGTGCGAAGGACATTTTCGGCCGGTGTCGATTAATCGTTATCTTGATAGCGATGTTTTATGTGTATTGGCGCGCAAGGCGCCGGTCACGGAAAAAATTGAGTGGCGCGGGGATAATTATCGGGAAGTGGAGGACTTCTTTGAGCGGTGGCATCGTGAAAGCCAGTACTATGCCAATGTTGTAGAGGCACCCGAGGGCTCGCACGAAGTGAACGAGCGCGAAGATTTTTCGGGTGTGCCGCGTGGGAATGGCGCAAATCACTAAATGGATATCGGCCTGCGTGGCTGTTTTCTTATGCGCCGCGATAGTCGGTATCTCCCTTTCCTTCATTTTGGCGCCGAGACTATATCGAGGGCCAAGCGCTGTTTTCCAGGTACGACACTCCTTTCATCTTGATATAGAGGAGCCCGTGCCTGAATCCTCCTTGTTAGGAAGCGCTCCCTCCCTTTATCAAGGAGCGGTGCGATTCCGGACCAACGAAATGGGGGCAGTACTGCCGCTTGGGGGCGAGGGGCCTTGTCGGGTGGCGTTCATTGGAGGCTCGACCACTGAAGCCCATTGGATGCCCGAAGATTTACGGTGGCCCTACGTGGTTGGACAGTACGAGTCGCTGCGAAAACTTGTAACTACCTACAATTTTGGTGTCGGCGGTTATAACCTGCATCAGAACTTCATCAAATACCTTATGCTGGTAGCTCCATTAAAACCTTCAGTGGTCGTCGTCATGCACCACATAAACGATGTCGGAAAGTATTTTCATGGAGGTTACTACGCACTGGAGGGTCAATCCTTGCATGATGCGTATGAGGTGCAAGATGACGAGCTTTCATTGCTCGACAGAATAAAGCGGTTGACTGCGCTTAGTTTCCCCACCCTGCAGCGGGTGTGGCGTCGCTATCGCAATCGGCATGCCGATGTCGGCGAGCGGGGGAGGGCTGCGGAAGCTTTTTCTGAGGAAAGGCTTGTCCAGGCCCTCGCTGACTACCGATCGCGGCTTGAGATGTTTCGGAGCCTCGTTCTTTCGCAGGGCGCCAGGTTTATTGTCATGACGCAGCCGAATCGGAGTGCCGCCATTCTCGCGGGAAGGGGTAGTGAGGCCGTCAGAAAAAATCTTGAAAGTATGCTGAGAGTGCGTGGCCTCACGGAGAGGCAATACGTCGACACCTTGGATGCTTTTGAGCGCGCTCTCCGCGACTTCGCCTTGCATAGCGGAACACCTTTGATTGATTTGAAGGCCGCTCTGCCGGCTAACGATGAGACCATGTACGATACTATTCACTATTCGCCTGAGGGGTCGCGGCAGGTCGCCGCTATTGTGGCGCGCCATTTGGCACCTACGATTCAAGCGTGTTGCGCTTCCGCGGAGAAAGGCGTAGGTAGAAACTGCTTCAATGCTTCAAAGCCCGACTCGATTGATAAGTAGTGAATGAGGGGGTTTCCGTCGAAGCGCGCCTTGGCCTGGGGGTCGAAATAGAAGCTTGGTACGCCAAGTTGCTGAGCTTCAAAACAGGTCGAAGAATTAAATGTAATGTGAGCGGATGAGTCTGCAAGAGAGTCGCTTAAAAGCTTATCCCGTTCGAATTCGACATTAGGAAGCTGCGACAGCCATTGGAGATCCTGGCGCTCGGATTCTTCGAGCGGGTGGAAGCGGAATATCCACTGATAGTTATGGAAGAGTTTAATCGCTTGCCCAAACTCGTGTGGCACCGGGGTGGCCCATTGAAGGCTGTAGAGAATCTTGGGCGGGCTACCGGGCTTGGGCGGCTGAACAAACCGCCGCAAATGGAGAAAATTGGTTGATTCAGCCGGGAGCCCGGTGCAGCGTTCAATCTGCTCTTTAAAAGAAGGGGTGAAAACGAGAAAACTGCTCGGCCTGTAGGTGCTGGTGCCTGAAAACATTGCCCGGCGATTGTAGGCGTAGTGGTCTGCGCCTATATAGCCGTGCTGAATTTCTATCACCGATGTTCCGCACAGGCGCGCTGCGCGGACGACCCCGAGCATCATGGAACAATAGTACTGGGTAACAAGTATGCGCGGTGAACGTTCGGCAATATCAAGAAATTTCAGACTGACATAACGCGACACGAGCAGTGCTTTGAGGATGTGAAGGAACCTATTGACGCGTCTACCGCGCTGATTGTTAAGCGGTGAAACGGAAGAACCGTTGTTCTTAGCGAATAGCCGGAATAGAAAGCGAATATCCGAAAATAAGCTCATGTCGACAAGCACCAGGCTCAGGAGGAATTCGCGCCACTCAATGCGGCGTGGAATAGCGAGGCTCTTAATCAGCTCATTCGCCACCGGCTCTCCGATAACGAAGTAGTTGGCCGGACTGGCTCGGTCAATGAGGTGGCAGTCTACGACAGGGTAGCATGCTTTGGTGTCGTAGCGAGGAACCTGCTTGTTGATGCCGTAGGTGACAAACGTGTCGCTCCCTGGAAAGGGGGCTGTGTATTGTTTGAAGAGGCGGCGGGCAAGTATGGTAAGCATTCTTAATCACGCGTAATGAGATTGAGCGAGTCGGTGGTTGGACGAAACGGGGGTGGGAAGCGAGCGATTACCAAAGCTGAGCACCAGAAAGAGCGCGTAAATGATGGAGGCATTATCAAAAAGGGTGAGAGCATCAATGGGGCTTTCAAAGAAAGGAAAGAGCCAGTAGAGAAAAAACACATTTCCTATGAGCGAAAGGGGGGAATGCACTCTTTGCGCAAAGCGGCTAACAACGAGCCGGAAAAGAAACAGATAGAGCCCGAGAGCAAGCATGTTAAACGGCAAGGGAAAATAGTAGAAGAATCCAGCAATGAGGCCGGGGGCAGTTCCTTCGCGTTCGCGAAATGTCGGCGCCAGCCAGTAGAAGTTTACGATGGATGCCGATGAGAAGGTCGGTTTTCGCACATCGCGGCTTCCGAGCAGTTTTCCGGCGCGAAAGGAGATATTTTCGAGAAACTCTTCCCAGTACTCGGAATAGGGAAAAATATCTTCGCCCTTGGAGAGGTAATAAAAGCAAGTCTTGGTCGATACGTAATAGACCGCCAGCCGCATCACCAGCCACTCCTTAAAAGTAATGAAACTCTCCCAATCATTTACAGACAGTTCGTCGATAACATCATTGGTTGAGCTGCCGCGTTTGATGGTTTCTCCGTAAATGCGGGCGAAAAAAATCAGGGCGAAAACGGATAGTACGACGGCAGCATATCGAAAAATTGCTTTTACCCCCTGGCGTCTATGAGAACGAAAAAAGAGAGACTCGGAAAAAGATGGAAAAATAAAGATCATGAGGGCGATGAGGCCAATTAATACAGACGCATTGCCATTAGCGTTGAGGAAAAAGGAAATCACAAACAGAGCCCCATACACGCGATGCCTGCGAAGCAGGTTTTCCTGGCAGAAAATGTTGTAGAACAACAAAACGTTAAGCGCTCCCGGTATGGTACTCAGGATCATGGTCTGAAAGAAGGAGTCGCCTTCAGACATGCCGTAATCGCCGTAACGAAAAGAACGATCAAGATTACTGATGGCGTAGAGCCCGAAGCAGAAACTAAATACCGAAAGCAGCTTAAAGACCATAGTAGGAAGAGTCGGCTCGTCAGTTGTGCCAATCCCGGCTCCAAAGCTGGTATGGTGCATGGGGCCCATTGCGATGCGGTCCATAAGAAAGGCAAGTGCGATAGCAAACAAGATAGGTCCAATGAGCCAGAGTGAAAAATCCACCTGTCCGTAGTGTCGGATTGAGTATATCAGCGTTTGGCTCTCATAGAGCGTCCCCATAATGAAATGGGTGAGGACGAAATAGAGCAGAATAATTTTTCCAAAGAGATAGCGATTCTGCATAGTTATCGTCCCGTTCCCCTCCAACATGCCTACTTCATAATTGATGACGCGTGGAAGTTTCACGACTGTTGAGATTTAGATGCCGCAAATAGCATGAGATCTGAAAAATTGACGTTATCTACCGCCAGTTGGAGCCGGTTAAAATGAGCCTGACTAACGTGACTGGTATCCACCTGAAATTCTTCAGAAATATTCATGAAAACTTCCATCACATCCTGGCCAAAAAGCCATGCTGCATTGAGGTGGTAGCCATGGCGCAGGAGGAGGGAGGCAAGAGAGGCATCGGTAAAGAGTTGCACATGCTCATACGGCATCATGTGTCCTCGAATGCGCTGGGGAAAAATTGACTGAATGAGCGTCGTCAAAGAGTTAAACCTCGGAGTCTCAACAACCGCTAATGACTGAGGGGCAATGAGCGAATCATAGATATCAAGGAACGAACTAAGGTCGGTCATGTGTTCGATGAC